>CAMYEU010000183.1 GCA_947254465.1 uncultured Gemella sp.
CCTGAGATGTCTCGTGGGCTCGGAGATGTGTATAAGAGACAGATATAATAGTATTATTGAGTTTAGTACTATTAGAAGGCTTATTGTCAGCTGATAATGCTATTGTACTAGCAGTTATGGTTAGACATTTGCCGCCTAAAGAACAAAAACATGCACTGATGTATGGTCTAGCAGGAGCATTGATATTTAGAATCATTGCAATATTTTTAATTACAATCTTGGCACAGTATTGGGAAATTCAAGTTCTAGGAGGATTATACTTATTATATATGGCAGGTGTCCATATTAAAGAGTTTTTTGATAAACGCAAAGAAGGAAATGGAAGTGAAGAAATAGCGGAGCCGAAGAAACAGAGTGGTTTTTGGGCAACAGTGATTAAAGTTGAGTTAACTGATATAGCTTTTGCTATCGATTCAATTTTAGCTGCTGTAGCGATTGCCATAACTCTACCACATATTTCCGAAACGTCAATTGGAGGTATCAACCTTGGTCAGTTTTCAGTAATGGTAATAGGTGGATTTATTGGTGTAATCATTATGCGTTATGCTGCTAATATATTCATCAAAGTTTTAGAAACTAAACCTGGTTTAGAAATTGCAGCTTTTCTAATTGTAGGCTGGGTCGGTATTAAGTTATTTGTTATAGCTGCTGCTCATGAAAAATTAGGGCTTATTCCACATGAATTCCCACATTCAACACTTTGGACTGTTATTTTCTGGGTAGTATTACTTGGATTATTAGTATGGGGAGTATTAGTTTCAAAAAGATTTGAAAATAAATAGTATTTTAGAAGAGATGGTATGTATATATCGTCTCTTTTTAGTATTTGTATGTTTCTTATTTTCATATACACAAATTAATATCTATGATATAATTTAAAATTATATATTAAAATACAAGGAGGATAAAAATGGCATTTGATGGTTTTTTCATGAGAAAAATGGTGAAAGAATTAGAAGAAAATATATTGAATGGTCGTATAAATAAAATAAATAATTTATCGACAGATGAATTTTTATTTTCTGTTAGAAAAGGAAAGAATTTAAAATTGTTTTTATCTGCAAATTCAAGTGCATCTAGAATACAGTTAACAAATAATAGTTTTGAAAATCCTTCAACACCTTCGAATTTTTGTTCGGTACTAAGAAAGTACTTAACAGGTGGAATAATACTAGAGATTAATCAAGTTAATAATGATCGAATAGTAATTTTTAAAATTAAAAACTTTGATGATTTAGGATATGAAAAGTATTATTATCTAATTTCAGAATTAATGGGCAAACACTCAAATATAATATTAACTAATGAAGATAATATTATCTTAGAGTCTTTAAAAAATAGCTACAGTCTTGAGTATAAGAGATCAACTATATCTAATATGGAATATACTCTTCCTCCAACAGCTGAAAAAATTAATCCTTTTGACTTTAGTCGCTATAGTGATATCGAGTTTTCTATTGATGATAAGAAATTCTTAATGAAAAGCTTCTACGGTGTTTCAGCATTACTGAATAATTATTTTGAAAAAAATTCGGAAGAAGATTTAAAAAATTCATTTATTGGTTTTTGTAAAGAATTCGATAATCACTTTAAACCCGTTTTACTTGAAGAAAATAATAAAAAGGATTTTTATTTCTTTGAAATCAAAGAGTATAGTAGAGATTTTGAATCATTGTCACAATTATTAGACTATTACTACATGGATATAGCTAGAGAGTCAATAAATAAAAATACTGACAAAAAACTTTTTAATTTTATTAATTCTAAAATCAATAGATTAACTAAAAAAATAGATATACTGGAAGATGAACTTGAGCAGGCTAATAGTAGAGATGATTATAAGTTAAAAGGACAGTTACTGATTTCTAATATTTATATGTTTAAAAAAGAAATTCCAGAAAAAGTGACGTTACAAAATTTTTATAGTGAAGATTTATCGGATATAGAAATAGAGTTAGATCCAAACTTAACTATTGAGAAAAACTCTGAGAAGTACTTTAATTTATATAAAAAAAATAAAAGAACTATTGAGAATTTGATTGAACAAATAGAGATTGCCAAACAGGATTTAGGATATTTTGAAACTATAAAATTCCAAATTGAAAATGCGGATAAAACTGATATAGCAGAAATCAAAGAAGAATTGATTGCTAATGGAATATTAAAAGAAAAGATTAAGGTTAATAAGAAAAAGAATAAGAGTAATTATTTTGTGATTAACCATAATGGTACTGCCATTTATGTCGGAAAAAATAATCTTCAAAATGATGCTATTACTAATAAATTAGCAAGACGAGATTACCTATGGTTTCATGCTAAAGATATTCCTGGTAGTCACGTGGTAATTTTTGATAATAACCCTAGTGAAGAGACAATAGAGATTGCATCAATGCTAGCTGCTTATTATTCGAAGTTTAAAAATGAAGAATATGTTAATGTTGATAGAACGTTAATTAAAAATGTAAAAAAAATATCTGGTGCAAAACCCGGCTTAGTAACTTACACTGGACAAAAAACGGTTAAACAAAAAATTGATAAGGATCTTATAGGCGAGCTTTTGATAAAATAAAACAATTAAATAGTCAAGGAAGGTGAATATATGAATGATAAATTAGATATAAAGACTGCAATAAAGGATACATTACCTACAGTTTTTGGATATATTGGAATAGGTTTGGCATTTGGTATCATAGCAAGTTCAGCTGGTTTTAATCCTCTCGTTGTCGGAGCGATGTCGTTATTTATATACGCTGGTGGTGCCCAATTTATAACTGTAAGTATGCTTTCAAGCGGCTTTCCAATACTTTCAATCGTCCTTGCAACTTTTTTAATTAATTCAAGAATGATATTAATGAGTATGGCAACAGCTCCGTTTTTCAAACGATATAGTGCATGTAAGAATATTGTAATTGGTACTTTTTTAACTGATGAGAGTTTTGCTTTAGGAATGAACAAACAAAACTATACTAATGGAAGGTTAACTTATGAATGGTTCAATACTGCAAACCTAGTATCCTATTTCACATGGGTTGTGTCATCGGTGTTAGGTGCGTTATTAGGTGGAGTAATTAAGGATCCTAAGGCACTAGGTTTAGATTTTGCTCTAGTAGCGATGTTTATAGGATTGTTATATTTACAAGTTATTTCAGATTTTACTATTAAGAAAAAAGTACAATTTCTAGTAATTGTTGTTGTATTCTTCTTAGTATACTTTGGAATGATTTTTATTCCAAGTAAGGTATTGATTATAGTGGTTACTTTAATAGGATGTGCGATAGGAGTGGTGTTGAAAAATGTTATCTACTAACTATATTATTTTAACAATATTAGGATGTACAATTGTAACTTGGTTATCTAGGGTACTCCCATTTGTATTATTGAAGAAATTTGACTTACCTAAAGCTATAATAGAGTATCTAAG
>CAMYEU010000184.1 GCA_947254465.1 uncultured Gemella sp.
TACACACTGCATATCGTCGGCAGCGTCAGATGTGTATAAGAGACAGATAAAAGAGCTTCATATCAAATCATTATTTCAATCCTTTAAAACTATCTATTTTTATTTTTTCCTTACTTATTCCAGCGGATTCTAACAATTTTTTCACACTCTCAACATCGTTAGGTTGTCCTGATAAAAGATATATTGCCCTATTCCCGTGCATATCCGCAACCTTTTTAAGTTTTTCTTTACTTTTTTCTATATCTTCACTAGTTTCATAAGTGAAATCTTGTCCTTTATTTGATAACTCTATCAACTCTTTATTAAAGACCATTACCCCTTTATCTAGATGATTTAGTACTATAGAACGTTTAGAACTCCACTCTTTAATAATTGGTCTAATAGCTGCAATACCAACATCAGATGCAAAACACACAATAGGTTCTTGACCATCTATAATCTCTAGGTTTTTATCTAGCCAACTAACTTTAACCTTTTCCCCAATTTGTAAGTTAGTTAATTTTTGTTTAAACTTACTCTCACTATTATGAGTCAGAAGAACAATTTCATTTTCATCTGGATTAGATGCAATAGTAAGCCAACGGTTATTTTCCTTGTTATCCTCTATATTAGGAATAGTAACTTTTATATACGAACCTGCCTTCCAAGTCATATTATTTGGCTTTTCCAATCTAACTACATATAGCTCATCACTTACATTTTCTATTGATTTAATAGATAAAGTTTGACTACGTCCGAGAAATACGAATATTCCAGACATTATTATTACCAAAATCGCTGTTATAATAAAAATAATAGTTAACATTTTTCTACCTCTTTTCATTTTCTTCCTCTTTCTAAAAATTATAGTTAATATAATATAGCTATATTCTCAGTTATATTTACCTAATTTTTTACTTCATTTAAAAATACTATTTTTTATAATGAATATTTTTAAAAATTCATTCATTTTTGTTCTAAAAGATAGTGACTCATATATCGCGATTTCTTAAAAAACACGATTTTGTCAAGTCACTTGCCGTATTAGTTTATTAGATAACTAAAAGTATTTATAAAGCGAAAATAAATATCAATAAGCCACTATCTATGTGTTCCCATGTGAATTTAGGACTTTTATTGCTACCCCTTAAATAATCCTTTTACAAAATAAATTGCTAATCTTTCGGTTGTTTCACTAACATTAGGAATATCTTTTTCCGTAACGTTCATATCTATATAGTTAAAAAGAGTATAAATTTTCAAAATCTCTTGAATCTTTTCTTGAGAATACCCTTCTGTTTGCAATCGATTAGTAAAATTTTCAACTAAAAACTTATAGAATTGATTAGATGCCTTACCTTCTTCTGATGAATAATAGTTGTGTAATTCACTAGAAATAGCAGGATTGTACCACTCTGATAAAATCTTATTAGTTGATATTAAACTTCTTGATTGACCAAAAAGTTGTTCTGTTAGCTTAACTACATCACCTTCCCAATCGATATTGTTTATCATCAGTTGTCGAGTACGATTATTTTCTTCTATATAAACATCTAAAAAAATTTTTTCTTTACTATCATAAAAGTTATAGAAAGAACCTACTGCCATTTTTGCGTGTTTTGTTATTTCTGAAATTGACGTTGCTTTGTACCCTTTTTTAGAAAATACCTCATATGCCGCTTCTTTTAAAATCTTTTTTTTATCCATTATAATCACCTCTCGTTAATGAATGAATATTTATTTTTATTCATTCATATTTTATCAAATATCAACTTTAAAGTCAATAGTATAATACAATGTAAAATAAAAGAATAACTGATAGTGTATAATATTTTGTGTAAACAGAAAAGTCAAGAGAAGTTGAAAAAAAAGACATAGAAAAAAGAGACTCCTAGGTGTAAAATAAAGTTAACCACAACTCATTACGAAAGGAATCTCTCATAACACAAAATTAGTAAATGCACTACTAAAAGGAGAAGATATTTCAGAAATATTTAGAGCTGAAGTAGAAAAAGCTATAAACACAGTACTAGAAGCCAAACTTACGGGATTTCTAAATTATGAAAAACATTCTGTAGAAGGATATAATACAGGAAATTCAAGGAATGGAAGTTATTCAAAAACAATATATAGTGAGTATGGGAAACTGTCAATAAAAGTCCCAAGAGATAGAAATAGTGAATTTACACCTCAAACCCTAGTACCATATAAAAGAAACACACAAAATTTAGAAGAAACAATAATATTACTGTATAAAAGAGGTATGACTACAAGAGAAATAGGTAAAATTGTAGAACAATTGTATGGACACTATTATTCACCACAAACAATAAGCGTTATAACTAAACAATTAGATGAAAAAGTTAAAGAATATCATTCAAGAAAAATAACAAAAGATTATGCGGTAGTATATGCAGATTCAACATATATTAGTGTAAAAAGGGGAACAGTGGGAAAAGAAGCACTACATATATTAATAGGAATAACAATAAGTGGAGAAAAAGAAATCCTATCATATGAATTATTTCCAACAGAATCACCAGAAAACTACAAAGATATGTTAGAAGATCTTAAGAAAAGAGGTTTAAATAGAGTATTATTGTTTGTCACAGATGGATTAAAAGGAATAAAAGAAAAGCTTGAAGAAGCATTTCCTAAAGCAAAGTATCAAACGTGTTGGACACATGTAATAAGAAATATTTTACTAAAAGTAAGATCAAAAGATAAAGCGGAAATATCAGAAGATTTAAAAGTAGTATATCAAGCATCGGCAAAAGACGAGGAAGAAAAGAATCTAGCATTATTTATAGATAAATACAAAGAAAAATACCCAAAAGTAACAAATAGTCTATTAGATATTAGAGATTGTCTATTTACATATTATTTATTTCCAAAATCAATAAGAAGAAGTATTTATACAACAAATATAATAGAAAATTATAATAAACATTTAAAAAAAGGGATAAAGAAAAAAGAGCAATTCCCCAATGAATAATCCCTAAACAGGATATGTTTGTGTATCCGCGTGTGAATATAACGTAAAATATGCAGGTATATCGCACTACGGCTTTAGTATAGCGAAAGAAGAATTAGAGAATATGATAGAAGAAATATATATATACTAGCTTTTATTCCCTTCTAGAGTTTAGATTTTTCTATGATTTTGTCAAGAACAAGGGCAAGCCTTCTTTGAATTCTTGACAAAATCTCTCGAAAAATCTTATTAAACTCTAAGGAATAAAAGCCATAAGAACTAATAAAATTATAAATAGTTAACTTTATTTAAAACATCAGATTGTGTTTACACAAAAATCTTGACACTGCCATAATAATACGGCTGATATTTATTATCAACCGTATTTATTATAGACCCAGAAAAAACAGTAAACCTTTTTTGATTTACTGTTCTTGT
>CAMYEU010000185.1 GCA_947254465.1 uncultured Gemella sp.
GATCCTGAGATGTCTCGTGGGCTCGGAGATGTGTATAAGAGACAGATATAATAGACAATTAAAGAGAATCTTATTAAATTACGAACCAGAAGAAATTGCATATAATTATGTTGAAAAAAATCTAATTTCTGATCATGTTTCAGAAGGTATTATCGGTATTAATATCGATAAAAAGATTATTGTTAAAAATAGTAGTGCAAATCAGATTCTAGATAAAGCTGGATATTCTAAAATTACAAAAGGTGAGATTATTCCAGATGAAATGTATGAAATTTTCTTCAAGAGTATATTAGAAGATAATAAGACAAGTAGAGACGAATTAATTGTACTAAATCATATTGAGGTACTAGTTAATAGAAATGCTATTTATCAAAATGATAAATTATATGGAGCTGTAGTCACATTACGTGATCAAAGTGAAATGAAAAAATTAATCACGGAATTAAGTGGTACAGAAAAATATAACGATAGTCTTCGTGAACAAAGTCATCATTTTATGAACAAACTACATGTTCTATATGGACTTATTGAGATGAAAGCCTATGATGAAGTAGCAAAATTTATTACATATCTAAAAGATGATTATCATGAAAAAATTGGACATATATCAGAAAATATAAAAGTGCCATCAATAGCAGGTTTTTTACTTGCCAAAGTAAGAGAAGCTAAACAAAAGAATATATCGTTATCAATAGATTCGGATTCAATGATTTTAAATAAAGAAGGTTTAGATGAACTCTTTAATGAGCTTTTGATTATACTTGGTGTACTAATTGACAACTCTATGGAATCTATAGGAAACAAAAAAGATGGAAAGATTACTGTTTATCTATACATGAACAATGAAGAAAATATACTTCTTTGTAAAATATATGATAATGGTTCTGGGATTAGTAAGGAAATAATGGAGAATATATTTGAAAGAGGATATTCAACTAAAGGAGAAAATAGAGGTTACGGACTAAATGCCGTTGATACAATAGTGAAGAAATATAACGGTTTAATAGACGTAGAAAGTGAAGTAGGGAAAACTCAATTTACAATAGAGATGCCAATCGAGGAGGAATAATAATTGAGAGTACTAATAATAGAAGATGATCCAATGGTAGCAATGATACACAAAGAATATTTCAAAAGAAAAGAGTTATCATGTGATCTAAACCATGTTGCAACAATAGAAGATGCAAGAAAATTTTTAGAAGAATCTGAAGTGGATTTAATAGTTTTAGATAATTATCTAACAGATGGTCAAGGAGTAGGTTTCTTACCAGAGTTAAAAGGTTACCCTATAATAATGATAACTGCAGCAAATGACATTCAAACTGTTGAGGCTGCGCTATCAAATGGAGTAGTAGACTATCTAGTAAAACCATTTACGTACGAAAGGTTTTCACAAGCTATTGAGAAAGTTCAAGACTACGTGAAATTATTATCAAAAGAGAAAATTAATCAAGATTTAATAGATGACTACTTAAATTCAGGTAGAGTAGATGAAGAAGAAGATAGTTTACCAAAAGGGTTATCAAGAATAACTCTAAAAAAAGTATTAGAAACTATCTTGCAACAGAAATCAGGATTCACTACACAGCAAATAGCAGATGAATTAGATATTTCAAGAATTACAATTAGAAAATATTTAAATCACTTAGTGAACATCGAGGTTTTAAGTGAAGATGCAGAATACTATACATCAGGAAGACCTGTATCAGTATTTACAGTTGAATCAGAAAGTAAATTAGAAAAATTATTATAAAAAGTAGCTAAGAAGAGTTTATGAATTTAAACTCTTCTTAGCTTTTATATTAAAAACCACTTAATTGTAAATAGGAAACTATAAGCAATTAAGTGGTTTTTGTATTATTTAGTTACTACGAATGAGTACCATCCGTTGTCAGAAGTTTCTTCAACAAGTTTGAAACCACGTTCTAACATTTTTTCAAGAAGTTCATCTTTCTTCTCTTCGATAATACCAGAAGTGATGTAGTAACCACCATCTTCTAATAAGTTATACGCATCATCAATCATAAGCTCGATGATGTGAGCAAGAATATTCGCTACGATAATGTTATATTTTTTAGTTTCTTTTGTAAGAAGACTAGCTTGATCAACTTCAATTCTTTTCTCAAGATTATTTAATGCGAAGTTCTCGAATGAAACATCAACAGCAAGCTTATCTAAGTCAACAGCTTTTATATTACCGTCAGTTAAATAACTAGCAGCGATACTTAAAATACCACTACCGCAACCAACATCGATAACATTGTCAGTTCTTTGAACATATTTCTCAAGGTTTTTAATACATAGAGAAGTAGTTTCGTGACCACCAGTACCAAAAGCCATACCTGGATCGATGTTTATAATATATTTATTTTCAGTATTTTCATATTCACGCCATGTAGGTACAATAACGAATTTTTCACCGATATTAAGAATATCGAAATAATCTTTCCAAGAATTTTCCCAATCACTATCTTGAATAATAGTAGTTTCAATCTTGAAGAAATCTCCAATGTTGATATTTTCACCTAAAGCAAGAAGCTCAGCTTCAAAACGTTTGAAAGTTTCCTCATCAAAATTTAGCTCATTGATGTATCCTTTAACGATAACTCCGACTTCTGGATAATCAGTAGGACTAAGCTCAACGATAGTACCGAAATCATCATGTAAGTTCTCCTCAAGAGTAGTAGGATCTTCGATAGCAACCCCAGTTGAACCATAATCAAGAAGAATAGACTCAACTATTTCACTAGCTTCATTAGTAGTATGAATTGTAATTTCAACCCAATTTTCCATTTTATACCTCACAAATATTTTATTTTTTACATATTAACTAGAGTATTCTAGTAATCTACATACCTACACATATTATACTATTTTCAATATTTAAGCAACTAAAAAGGTGGGATAGTCGTCAATATTACGAGTGTAGAATAAACGAAGAAATATTTGCCCATTAAAATATTCTAAAAATTTTAGCGAGATATGAAATTAGAAAATATGTATGGTAAGGGTGTAGTGGTTCATCTCTATAGTAGAGATATAAAGTGGCTATTTTAAATATTTCTTAAAAAATTTGAAAAAGTAGTTGACATAAATTTAATATGATATTAAACTTATACTTGTATCAGATACGAGAACAAGTTAAAAAATTGAATTAGGATAATTTTAGAAAAAGACAGTTAAAGGAGAAAAATATGGATACAAAATTTTCAGTAGCATTACACATACTAATATATATTTCAGAAACAGATAAAGTAGTTTCTTCGGAGCTACTAGCCAAAAGTGTTAACACGAACAGTAGTCACATTAGAAAGATTTTGGTCTGTCTCTTATACACATCTGACGCTGCCGACGATATGCAGTGTG
>CAMYEU010000186.1 GCA_947254465.1 uncultured Gemella sp.
AAAAAATTAAAAAACCTTGAAAATTCAATGGTTATAAAAAATAAAAAACTGTAACTGGGATTAAAATGGGAACATTTGTTAAAAATAATAAATTGAATAATAGTTCCAAGTGGTTTACATTTGGACAAAAAATTAGACCGTAGTTTTTAGACTGCGGTCTTTTTGCGTACATATTTTATTTTAAAAATCTTGATTTTTTAGGGTAAGATAACTTCCAATCTTCAAATTCCTCGTCTGTTATCTCATCGTTATAATGCTTCTTTCTCATTTCATTCCATTCTATTAGAAAATTATTGCAATCTACATCATTTGATAAAAGTCCAGTGATCTCTCCATCGCCTGCTGAGGGTCTAAACTTAATATCTTTTTCATAATCAAAGATTATATGCATTATTTCAAAAATAGAATTAGGTTCATGATTAATTAATGCTGATATATCACAATCAAGTGCTTCAGATATTTTTTGTAATTGTTCTTTACTTGGAGATCTATTTCCAAGCTCGTAATTTCTTATAGCAGCATCTGTCAAACCAGATTTAATGGCAAGTTCTTTTTGAGTTAAGTTTCGCATAAGTCTTAACTTTTTTAATTTTTCTCCAGAAATCAAACTAACTCCTCCTTATTTCACAATAACTATAAATATTTTATCACAAAACGAACAAAAGCTTAACAAAACTGTTCTGTTGTAAATATTTGCAAGTATCTGAATATTTTAGGAAAAAATAAATAGAAAAAACTTGGCGGAACAAATATGAACTGTTATTATATATACATACCGTTCGTTATTGAACGGATAATGTAAGATATAAAAATTAATGCTCGCCCTTTTGTGGATGTAGAACCTTACAAACTATAAAAGGAGGACATTATGAAAGGTATTTTTATGAATGCAAAAGATGTACAAGAATTTCTTGATGTAAGTAGGACAACAGCATATCAGATAATAAACGATATGAATCAAGACCTACTTAAATTAGGTTATCGTGTGCAAAGAGGAAAGTTAAATAGAGAATACTTTATGGAAAAGTATTGCTATAAACCAACAAATACAAAGGAGGTTTAAAGTGCCAGCATACAGAGATGAAAGTGGAAATAAAACTTGGTATTGTAGGTTTTATTATACCAACTGGAAAGGAGAAAAATTAACTAAGAAAAAACGTGGATTTTCAACAAAAAAAGAAGCATTAAAATGGGAACAAGAATTTTTAAATCAACATTCTTAATCAATTGAGATGAGCTTTAGGGAGTTTTTTGAACTTTATAAGAGAGATAGAAAACCAAGAATAAGAGAAAATACTTGGAGGACAAAAGAAGCAATTGTAAATCAAAAAATACTTCCCTATATAGGTGATTTAATATTTCAACTAGCAAAAGTTATTAAAAAGTTCGGCAAACTAAATGACGATGAAGCTGATATTTTAATCTATATTTTAGAAATATATGAAAAAATCAAAAAAGAAAAAAGCCCCTACTACGAAGAGTAAAGGCATACACTCCTGTGAGAAGTGTTCTCTAGACAAGTTCATTTTACCACAGGAGTCTTATTTATACCAGACAGGAGGATAAAATGGAGAATAAATATAAAACAATAAAGAGATTAGATGATTGTAAAAAGAAGAGGAGTAAGGCTTATGACAGATATTAAATTAAAATTCCCAGAAATAGATCAGACTTACGCCTTTTTAGACTTGCAAACTACAGATAAGGGGACGGTTAGACAAATTACTGGAAATATTGTGACAGCTATTTTAAATCCCAAATATTGTCAAAATCAAAAAATCATTGAAGGACAAATATTCTTTGATAAATTTACCAATGAAATAAAATTCCAGGGGAAAATTATTGGAGAAAGAAATATAAAGGAAAATCAAATACGACTTTGGGATGATTCTTTAAACAATAGACTAGGCTTAGAGATAGAAAAACATTTTGGAATAAATTATAACTCAAACAAAATGTGGGAAGCTATTCGTTTTGTAGCTCACCAATATGAAGTGAGTCCGCCAAAGCAATATCTTCAAAATTTAAAATGGAATGGAGATAAAAATGCCATTAGAAAACTTTTACCAAAGTATTTGGGAGCGGATGATACAGAGCTTAACAATTGGATAATGGAACATATGATATTGGGCATGATAAAAAGAATTTTTAATCCAGGAACTAAGTTTGATGAGATGATTGTTTTAGTTGGTGGGCAAGGTATAGGCAAATCGACTTTTGCAAGATACTTGTCCATAACAGATGATTGGTTTTGCACAATTGAAAACATTCAAGGCAAGGATGCCGTCATGAACCTTATGGGTAAAACTGTCGTTGAAATCGAAGAATTTGTTGCTTTAAGAAATGCAAAATAGGCTAATGAAGCTAAATCTTTTTTATCAAAATTAAGCGATAGGATAAGAATACCCTACGAAAAATATGCAACAGATGTGCCGAGAACTTGTATCTTCATAGGGACATTAAACGAAAGAACTTTTCTTAATGACCATACTGGAGAAAGAAGATATTTACCTGTTGAATGTAACCCGAATCAAAGAGTTAGGACTATATATCCAGATAAAAATAATAAAGAAAAACTCTCAGACAAAGAGTATATAGCTCGTATAAGAGAAGATTTTAATCAGGCTCTAGCCTTGGGATATGAAATCTTTAAAAACAAGACTCACGCATGGACTATACCAAAAAATCTTTTAAAAGACTTGTATAAGGAACAAGAAAAATTCAAATATCTTAACCCAGATGTGGAAGACATAAGGTATTTCTTAGAAGAATATAAGCCGAAAAGTGCAGATCCAAATATAACTTGTTTCAAAGAACTAACCATGCAAGGTTACCAAATAAAATCAAAATCTTTTTCAGAGATTATGGATAATTATTTCCAAGAATGGATTCCAGTTAGGTCATCAAAGACTAAGAGAATATCACCAAGTGGAGTCTCAATTCCTGTAAAACTATATTATGAAAAGAAAATAGAAAACAAAAATGACTTTATAGAAGTTGATAAGAATTTGTTGCCTGAAGAATGGAAAAAAGAAAATCAATTAGAAATAGATACTGCAAATCAAGTAAAGATACAAATGTAACTTTGTAACCTGTAACCCATCGTTATAAATCTTCTTAAATTAGGATTACATAAATTAATGGCTTGATAATAAGGGGTTGTCAAAGACTCTTAAAACAAGCTCGCCTAATTTTTGAAGTTTTTATTTTATAAGTTACAGTTACACTTATTAATTTCTATTTGGAAAATTATGGGGAATTAGATTAAAGACTTGTTATTAATCTGTCTCTTATACACATCTGACGCTGCCGACGATATGCAGTGTG
>CAMYEU010000187.1 GCA_947254465.1 uncultured Gemella sp.
CGAGATCCTGAGATGTCTCGTGGGCTCGGAGATGTGTATAAGAGACAGGATTAAAGATAAAATAGAGGTATAGTTATGCAGAGAATTAGTTGGGATGAGTACTTTATGGCTCAAAGCCACCTATTATCACTTAGATCGACTTGTAGCAGATTATCTGTTGGAGCGACGATAGTTAAAGATAAGAGAATAGTTTCAGGTGGTTATAATGGTTCGATCAAAGGGGATGAACATTGTATAGATGTAGGGTGTAAAGTAGTAGAAGGGCATTGTGTAAGAACAATTCACGCTGAGATAAATGCTATTTTACAATGTTCTAAGTTCGGTGTTGGAACTGAAGGTGCAACTATTTATGTTACACATTTTCCATGTTTGAATTGTACAAAATCTATAATTCAAGCAGGGATAAAAGAAATTTGCTATGCAAATGATTATAGAAATAATGAATATGCTCGAGAGTTATTAGAAAAATCAGGGGTTGTCGTAAGAAAAGTAGATTACGACGTAAACAATGTAGTAGAAAGGTTACTAAATAAATAGTAATGATATACTTACAACTTTCTTTACTAGCATTAGGGGCGATATTATTAAATTATAATGTAATAATATCTATGCTATGTATTGTTATTTTTCTACTGATAACTTGGAAAAATAAAAATCTTAATGCTAGGAAAACTATTATCTGTGTAATAGTCTTCTTAGCTTTTTTTATTCGGGGAGCATATGAACAAAAGAATAACATTACTCATCTAGGTAATGGTGAAAATAAAAATTTAGAACTAATAGTTTCCGATAGATTTGATGTTAATGGAGCCTATGTATCTTCTATTGGCTATCTTTCAGATGAGAAGGTGCTAGTGAGTTATATAGTCAAGAGTGAAGAAGAAAAGAAATTTTTTAAAGAAAAATTTTCGGGAGGAAAACTATTAGTAAATGCTAATATAGAAGATGTCTCAGAAAAGACTAATTTTTACTCATTTGATTATAAAAAATATAATGAAAATAGGGGAATCTTTAAAAGGATAACTATTAACGAAATTTATGAGATTAAAAATATAGATTCTATATACTTTAAATTCTTAACTTTTAGAAATAAATTGAGTATGAAAATTAATAGAGAACTAACCTTTGATAAAAGTGGTTATTTTCAAGCTTTAATTTTTGGAGATAAAGGATATTTATTAAAAGATGATATAAATTCTTTTAAAAATTTAGGAACAAGTCATTTATTAGCTATCTCAGGATTACACATAGGTGTGCTTATTTCTCTAATCTACTTTATCTTATTAAAATTTAGAATAAGTGTTGATTTTATAGAGAAAATTATCTTGATTGTAGTTCCACTGTATATGTTGTTTAGCGGAGCTAGTGCCTCTGTTCTAAGGGCAGGTTTTATGATCATATTTTACATCTTGCTTAGAAGAAAAAATATAGATAAGCTGGGTAGTTTGCTATTTACTTTTCTAATATTAATAATGTATAATCCGTTACTTATTTTTAATATCGGATTCCAATTATCATTTTTAATTACATTTAGTCTACTGATGTCTGAAAGTTATATTAAAAAATCTAAGAATAAATTCCATAGTGCGTTTAGAATCAGTGTAATTTCTACATTAGCAAGTATTCCGATATTAATGTATAATTTTTATAATATTGTTTATATTTCTGTATTTAGTAATATTATCTTAGTACCAATTTTTAGTGTTGTAATTTTTCCTTTAGTTATTTTTAGCTATCTTGTATTCCTAATAAATGTCCATGTTTTTAATATTATTTGTAGACCAATATTAAATATTGCTTTTAATATATTTGATAAAATTCAGGAGCTGTTTCTAATTGCTCAACCTGTTCGCATAGGTAAGTTAAATATACTTTTTATAATTATTATATTTATTATTGTTCTAACTATATTGATAAACTTGAATAAATTTAAATATATGAATGTTATTTATGGAGTTCTTGTGATAATTTTAATTTGTTTAGGAGCAACATATACGCCTAAATCATATATCGAAGATTTAAAAATAGGGAAAGAGAGTATTTTATATATTAGGGAAAATAAGAATAATCTATTGATAAATACATCTAATAATATTCAAAATTTTTATACAGATTACAGAAAAAAAGACAAGGATTATGATATAATAAATCAGTACGATTTGCTTTTTAATTATGAAGGAAAAAATAAATTTGATTATTTGCTTTTGACTTCTGCGAAAAAGAACAAGAGTGGATATTCTCTAGATCTTATAGCAAAAGATCTGGTTGGAAAAGTTGTTGTAATAGATAGTTTAGAAAAAAAATTACAAGAAATAAAGAATATGGCGCAGTATAAAAAAATTGATTATATTGTCCTTAAAGAGGATATAGAGATGAAATTTGGAAAGAGTTCTATTTATTATCATAATAAAAAAGTTAGAGTAAAGAATGAGAATTCTGAATTTGAAATTGAGGTAGATAATTAATGAAAAATGTCTATGTAATATATGGTGAAAATTTTGAAGCCATTAATGACTATGAAAAGAATATAGCTAAAAAGTATTTAAAAGAATTGGATGAATTTAACTATATAAAAATAAATATGCACGAAAATACATTGGAGTCTTTAGTGTATGAATGTAGAAGCAGTGGTTTATTTGGGAATGAAAAAGTAGTAGTTGCAGAAAATTGTAATTTCCTACTTGCTAAGCCTAAGAAGATTAGAGTAGAGCACAATGTGGATACATTAATAAGTTATTTGGATAATATTAGTGAAGAAGTCGTGTTGATTTTAAAAGTTTCTGAAAAGATTGATAGTAGAAAAAAACTTATAAAAAAAATTAAAGAAGTAGGAGAAGTTAAGGAGTTTTCTAATTTTAATGAAAAAGAAATAGCTAGCTATATAGTGAAAGCTGTTGCTGAAGCTAATTTGAAAATTTCAAAAGATGATGCAGAATTTCTTGTGAATTATACACGTTTAGATTTTGCTAATATAAAAAAAGAATTAGAAAAACTACTTCTTTATTGTGATGAGAAGAAAGTAATTACTAGAGAAGATATCGAATTACTAGCGACAAGAAGTTTAGAATATGATGTATTTAGTTTAACTAATGAATTATTCGGAAAAAATTATTTGAAATTAAGAGTAGTCTATAATTCGTTGGTATTAAAAAAAGAAGAACCTATTTTCTTACTTTCATTAATAAGTGGACAATTACGAATATATTATAAAGTGAAAGTTCTTCTGAATGAACACTATTCACAAAAGGATATAGCTAAAGAATTGGGAGTTCATCCATATAGCTGTCTCTTATACACATCTGACGCTGCCGACGATATGCAGTGTG
>CAMYEU010000188.1 GCA_947254465.1 uncultured Gemella sp.
TATATGTTTCATCATCTTCCCTGACTTCTGAAGCATCTATCATATCCAGTAGTGTCGCAAAGTTCTTTTCTTCTCTTGGAGCTTCATAGAAGATATATCCAATAAGAGCTGTATAGTAGAGTTTTTCGGCTTTGACCCAAAAATCCTCACCTGCTTTTCCCCCTTCATCCTTAGTTTTTGCAATAATTGTCTGCACTAATTTGAGTATATCTTTTTCACTTCTAAGGTAATATATTTTTCTAATCATGAAGTACAAAAAGAAGCAACCCTAAAATCTTAATTTTAGAATTAATTCTCTATTTTGTTAATTGGGTACTACTCCCAGCTTTCTATTCACTCTGTTTCTTCAACGAACGAATAACCGGTTCTTTTCTAAATGCATAATATAGCTGAACAGCCATTACAACCCATAGAATAGGTTCTACAAATATTACTCCTAAATATCCTGCACTTGGAATAATAAATATTACAAATAATATTTTCCCTAGCATTTCTATAATACTTGAAACTAGTGGCATCATCTTTTGTCCTAATCCTTGCAAGGCATTTCTTAATATTACTAATACACTTAATATCGGATAAAATGCTGAACTAATTTTTAGATATAATGAAGCTTGATAAATTAATTCTTCATCATTGCTTCCTGTGACAAGTTCATTTAGATATGGACTAGCAAAAAATAATACAATACTAATAAAAATTGACCAAGTAATCGCAATAGCCATTGCTTGTCGAAGACCTTCAACAATACGTCTATATTGTCTCGCACCAAAATTCTGCGATGTGAAGGTTGTTACAGTCGCGTTCATAGCTATTATTGGAAGAAGTGCAAATATCATTATTCTTCTAGCACTTGTCTGAGCACTGATAATCGTTGAACCTAAGGCATTAATCGAAGTTTGCAAAATTAAAGTTCCAATCGAAACAACAGAAAACATAAGCCCCATAGAAATACCTTGCCCCAATAAATCAGCATAAAGTTTTTTATTCCATGTAAAATGTTTTTTAGATGGTATTAAAAACGGAGTTTTTTTGCGAATATAAATAAAACACAATACAGCAGACACTCCTTGTGAAATAATAGTTGCTACCCCAGCCGAGCGCACACCCATATGTAAGTATGCAATAAAATATATGTCTAATACAGTATTAACAATTGCTGAAAAAATTAAAAAATATAATGCAGCCTTACTATCTCCTACTGCTCGAAGTAGTCCAGCACATAAATTATACGCAAGAGTAACACCTACAAATACTACTATAAGATAAATATACTCATAAGACTGAGCAATAATATTACTTGGTGTCCCAAGTAATTTCAATAATGGATATAAAGCAAAATTACCTAATACGGCAATTATAATGCTCAATACTCCACCTATAACAAACATAACAGCTACAGCACTCTTTAACTTTTCATAGTCTCCTGCACCATAATAACGGGCAATAACTATACCCATACCATTTCCTGTACCTAATGCAAAACCAACTACAAGCTCAAATATCGCAGCAGTAGCTCCAACAGCAGCAAGGGATTCTTCTCCAAGGAATCTACCAACAATCATAATATCTACCGTATTATAGAGTTGCTGAAAAATATTTGCTATCATAACCGGTATCGCAAAAGCAATCATCGCCCGTAAAATCGGACCTTCTAATAAATTTACTGATGTTTTTTTCATAAATAATATTATAGCACTTTGAAATAAAGTTTCAAGAAATAACCTGAAAACTATTCTGAAAATGGAGAAAGGCCCATCTTTCGATGGACCGTATATTTCACTGATTCGAAACTAAGAATTTTATCGTCCTTTCGTCCTAAAAATTCTAGTTTCTGTAGCATGTGTTATTCGTACATTCTATCTTTATCCTTTGGACTTGATAGAATTACGACTAACCGATGAAAAAAAATATCTATTATCTACATAGTTTAAACTCAAAATCAAAAATTACCCTAGAAATGGAGAAAGGCCCATCTTTCGATGAGCCGTATATTATGAAAAAAAATATTATTAAGTTTTGTTATGTTTATATTATATCCTACTTACCTTACATGAGCTTTAGACTATAATTAAAATGAAACTAAAGTTGAAAAGTTTTGAAAATAATAATTATCTAGTTCTTTTCATAATATACTTCAAATTTGGATATTCTATCACTTTATCAATTTTAAAACCTAATTTCTCATACAGGTTCTTAGCGATTATATTAGAATCAAATACTGTTAAAGTTATACTATCAATATTTTCATCTTCAAAAATACGCTGAACAAATGATCCTAATGCATTCTTTCCAAGACCTTGCCCTACTTTTTGTGGATTTAAAATAAATCTCCCTATATGCACATTATCTCCCTCAATTTTTATAATTTGTATTATCCCAAGAAATTCTTCTTCATGAAAAATAGAAAATATATTTTCTAATTTCTGTATCTTATTTAAATTTAAAGGATAAGAAACCTTTAATCCCATCCATTGCTTTTGAAATTCTTCACCTTTCTCATTCGACCATGTACAGATCACTAGAGAATTGTTTTTGCTTATACCTTTTTCAAATCTAATATCCATATCTACACCTTCGCAAATATCATCTATACTAAATACTTTAATTTGCTAACCTCTTAATAGCATGAGTATTCATAGAATTTATTAATTATCAATTTAAATATATTATATTTACAAAAATAATAACTTGTCAAGTCCTTCCAGAAATGGAGAAAGGCTCATCTTTCGATGAGCCATTTATATTATGAAAAAAAATATTATTAAGTTTTGTTATATTTATATTATATCCCACTTACCTTACGCGAACTTTAGACTATAATTAAAATGAAATTAAAGTTGAAAAAATGATTATTTTCTGAAAAATATTTTACTTAAAGATTTACTTTTTATCAAATTCATTTCTTATATTGACAATACTAAAAATGATGGTATATTTTTATAGTGAGGTGATAATATGCAAAAACACAACATAAAGTATATTACAAATAGAATTTTTAAAAAAACATCTAATCATATTCCAGGAAAATACAATCCCAGACAAATAAAGAACGATTAGAGGCTAAATTTCTACAAGCAGGAATTAAAGATATCAAAAATAAAAACCTTATTGACGGAGAAAAAATTCTCTCAAATCTGGAAAAGAAATATAATATATAGATATAGCATACAACTATAGTAACTTCAGAAAATTACTCAAGAAATGAAGAAAGGCTCATCGAAAGATGAGCCATTTATATTATGAAAAAAAATATTATCAAGTTTTGTTATGTTTATATTATATCCCACTTACCTTATATGAACTTTAGACTATAATTA
>CAMYEU010000189.1 GCA_947254465.1 uncultured Gemella sp.
TCGTGGGCTCGGAGATGTGTATAAGAGACAGGGTATAGATAGCTGCTTAGTAGATATTCATAAAATTTATAATCCAGAGATTGTTCCTACGTATAAAATTGAAAAGACGATAGATTTATTGGAATTATAAAAAAAATGTCTAGGTTGATATATTATCAACTTAGACATTTTCTTTTATAAACTGTGATCGTTGTATTTAATATTCTCTAATGCGATAAAGCAATGTTCAATATTGTAGTCTTCTTTAAGTACTATTTTAACATTTTCTACAATTTTATAATCATGGCTTGTTTCATATTCATCTAGTAAAATATGCATTGCAGCATTGATTTCATTTGTATCAGTATGCCAAATATGAAACTCGTGAATATCAGCAATTCCTTTCACTTCTTTAATTTTATTGTAAATTTCTTCTGTATCTAGAGTAGTAGCTTCCATTAAAATAACAAATGATGATTTAGTAATTTTATAACCACCTTTGAAAAGAATTATACTGATGATAATACTCATAATAACATCGACGATTTGATAGTTTGTAAAGTAAATAATAGTTGATGAAATTATAATTCCGATTGAACTGATTAAATCCCCAAGGAAATGCCATAGTGCACTTTGAATATTTAAATTATCTTCTTCTTTTAGACTTTTTGTTAAAATTACAGTTACAACAATATTAAAGATTAATCCGATAGTTGATATTATAAGCATTGATTTGAAATCAATATCTTTAGGATTGAAGAATCTCATAAATCCTTCAAATATTAAATAAATAGAAATACCAACTAGCATTAAACCATTAATAAAGGCTGCTAGTACTTCTAATCTGACAAAACCAAAAGTATATTTTTTATTTGGTTTTTTTGAACTGAATAGTAATGCTATTAAACTAAATCCTAATGCAATAACGTCAGAGAACATATGGAAAGAATCTCCTAGAAGTGCTAATGAGTTAGAAAGAAGTCCTCCAATGTATTCTAATAATGCAAAGCTTGTTGTTAAAATTAATGTTGTATAGAGTACTTTTTTTGAATATGCTTGAATTTTGTAATGTTTTTTATGATGAAAATTTGTTTGTATCATTTTATTCTCCTTTTTTCTAGAATATTGCTATTATAATTCATGTTAAAGAACATTACAAAAATACTGCACTGATAACAATTATTAGTACTTATATCATTAGGTTCTATTGCATTTTTTATATTAGTTTGATAAAATTAAGAAGAATTTAGAAGAAAAAAGGTGGAAAAAATTATGCGTATTTTATGTATTGGGGATAGTAATACTTGGGGCTATGTTCCAGGAGAAGATGGAGTAAGAACAGACAAACGTTGGACGAAATTATTAGAAAAACTTCGTCCTAATGATACAATAATAGAAGAAGGACTTTGTGGTAGAACTGTAATTGCAAAAGACACAATCGTACCTGTTAGATGTGGTATTGATACATTACCAATTCTAATGTTAAGTCATGTACCTGTTGACTTAGTAATCGTAATGTTAGGTACAAATGATCTAAAAAAACAATTTAATCCAAGTGCTAAACTAATTGCAAAAGGGATAGAAGAATATATTAAATATATTAGGAATCCACATTTAATAGCTGGGTATAAAATCCCAAAAATTCTTGTTGTATCACCAGTTCCGTTACGTGACGAAATAGTGGATAGATATAGTTTATTTGGTGAATTCGATGAAAATAGTTTAAAACAATCAAAATTCTTAGCACAAACATTTAAAGAAGTTAGTGATAAGTACGAAGTTGATTTTTTAAATGCTGGGCGTGTAGCAGAAACTTCATTAGTGGATTGCATTCACCTAGATGATAAAAATCATGAAAAATTAGCGAAGTATATCGCTAGTAAAGTTTCAGAAATCCTGGATTACGAAGAAGCAAGATAAAAAAAGGTAGTAAACTTTCTAACTTAGAGAGTTTACTACTTTTCTATTTTTTATATTGTTTAAAAGATTGATAACTTATAGCATAACATAAAATACATAGTAGAATATATTTCCAATCAAATTCTAAAACAAAAAACAGATTGGTGAATAATAAATTAAATATTGTAAAATATACACCAATTATATACGTGTTACCTGATTGCTTAGTCATTGTTCTATTAATAGTTTTTAGAGTTTTATAAAATATGATTAATAATATGATGAAAATAATACTAATTGACCAATATATATTTGTAGGTAAATCAATTTTGAAATCATTTAATGCTAGAGCAAAGGCAGTCGTGTTAGTCATAATAAATAAATGACTAGTTAAGTGATAAAAATTTATATCTCTTACATGAACACTTCTAGATATAAAGCTTGGAAATAGTTGGCTTACAGTGAAAGTAAGAAGTATAAACCAGTAACTATAATCTATAAATATTAAACCTAATAATAAAGAAAGTGTACGACCAGTATGAATATAACAAAATGGTTCTGTTAGTTTTTTTATCATAAGCTCTTTTTTATCTGTAAGAATATACTCGGTTATATGTTGAACACTTAATATTACAGATAGTATAATTAATGTTGCAAGTATATATTTAATATTTAAAGAGTTTCTTACTAGTAAATTCACTATAACAAGTATTTGTGAAATTAAAAAGAAGTAATTACTAAAACTATCTTTTCCATATCTGTTTAGATGAACAACTTCCAACAGCCAACTATTAAAGAAAATAATAAAAAGTAGTATAAAGTGAAAGAAGTCATATATTGATTTATTTGAAAATGAATACTCTGCTGAGAATTTACTTATTAATAAAGACAATGAAATTGTATAAAAAGAGATTAGAATGGTCTCTTTTTTTAAAATAAAATTCAAGATAAAGCTTCCTCCTTACTACTATAATAACTCTCATTTTGATAAAAAAATATTGAAGTTATCCGTAGCATAGAGCTAGGGGGATAACTCCAACCTTCTAAACAAAACTGAAAGAAGTTATAATCATATTCTAACAAAAAAGTATGAAGATAGCAATAATATAGAAAATGATAAAATAAATATTAGGTGAAAAATGTATTTGTAATAGCAAATTTTGAAAAAGTAACTCCCGATATTAGTTTTTTTAATACTGGGAGTTAGTTATAAAATTTATTAGTTATTTTTTTAATTTTTTATGAGTTTCTGTATAGAATACTAATCCTAAAAGTGTAAGAAGAACGCCACTTATAGCTAATGTAAATTGTGTGATAAGTGCAGCGATAACTATATAGGCTGTCTCTTATACACATCTCCGAGCCCACGAGACATCTCAGGATCTC
>CAMYEU010000190.1 GCA_947254465.1 uncultured Gemella sp.
ACACACTGCATATCGTCGGCAGCGTCAGATGTGTATAAGAGACAGGAGCAGGGTTCTTTTGATAAAGTAGATTATATAACTGAATTATTGTTGTATCTAGAATACATAGATTTAAGTGACTATATTTTTTATGTGGACGCTTATTATAATTTCACAGCACAGGAATACTATTATATTGAGAAACTTGCTCAGAAGTCTAAAAAGTTAATAATAAGTGTTATAAGTGATGCAAATAGATATTTTAATTTTGATTTATCACAACTACTTCAAGGTTATGAACTAGAAAAGATGAAATATAATGACTTTTATCTATCTGATTTGTATAGTAAAGAAAAATATAAGCTTGATATTTTTAGAAAATCTCATGAGATCGTTGCTAGTATGAATGAGATAGTGAAAAATAATAATGATGTGAATTTTTCTGTAGTGGCTTTTGTAAAAAAAGAAGAAATAAATACACTGAAATTTAAAATAAAAGATAATAAAGTAGAGGAATACGAATTACTAGAAACTCATAAAGGTCGATTTAATGGGGGTTCTAATGATGTTCTTGCTGATAAATACTATAAAAACTTTACAGCACAGTATGAGACTGATGATAGTATTGAAATTATCTGTGCCAAAAATAAGGAGTTGGAAGTTAAACAAGTCGCTCGTGAGATCGTGAAACTAAATCATAATAATACTAACCAAAATGAGGTAGCAATTCTTTATCGTGATAATACATATGAAAATTATTTGAATATTTTTAAGGACTATAATTTAGATGTTCATTTAGATAAAAATATTGAAACTAGCAATCACCGTTTAGTTAAGTTTATACAGGAGACATTATACTTTGATGAAGGTAGTTTTAAAACTAGATTATTAAATCTATTGAAAACTAGGTTAACGAATTTTGAGAATATTTATCGCCAAAAAGTTATTGCACATATTTTACTAGGAGATTCAAATATTGATGAAAAACAACTAGAAAAAGATATTGCAGAGTTAGATGAAAGAATAATAAAAGATAAGTTTTTAGCAAGTAATCTAGTAAATAATATAGGTGGAAAATATAAATACAGCTATTTATTAGAAAAAGTTAGGATAATTTCTATAGACGACCTTGAAAATATACTAAATGAAAAATTGGTAAATACTCATAGTGATATGTTAAAAGACTACTTTACCGAAAAGACGGCGAAGTATAACTCTGAACAGCTTGAAATTTGTAGACAAGTTTTATTAGAACTTATTAATAAGGTTTCAGAAGTTTCAGCTAAGAACAATCTTCAAGCTAAAAGATATATAAAAAAATTAGTAGATATTTTTGATCATTGTAAGATTAAAATGTATCTTGATAAAGAAGATGGTGAGTATGATAATATAGAAGAGTTAAAAATTGATAGTATAGATAGACAAGTTTATAAAAAAATTCTTGAATATATTAATGATATAAATGAGAATTTTGGTAGTGAAAAGTTTGAATATAAAAAATTCGTATCTCTATTTAATACTGGATTAATATCTATTAAGTATCGTTCAATACCAGAAATAAATAATTCTATTATTATGTCTACTATGGATTTAGCAAAAGTAGAAAATAAAAAAGTTGTCTTTGTTATGGGATTCAATAAAGATGCATTGCCAGTATCTAAAAGTTCAGGATTAATAGATGATAAAGATAAAGAAAGACTGATTAATGATGATATCTTTTTATCACCGACAAAAGAAGCGGCACTTATTGATGAAGAGTTCGTAGCTTATATCGCCATGACAAGAGCTCAAGAAAAAACATATATAAGTTATAGTTTAATTGATAAGAGTTTTAAAGAGAATTTCGCATCACCATACTTAAATACAGTAAAATCTTTATTCCCAGAATTAAAAGAAAAGCAAACTTCAAAAATTTTAGAGTTTTCTATTGTGGATTATAATTACTATTTAGAAAATATTTCAGAGATAGTTTCATCTAAGGAATTTAATTATTTATTCGCAAAAATTTATCGTAGATTTATGGAAGTGAAAGATAGTAAGACAACAGAAGTTGAAGTTTTAGTTAAACTTATGATTAAGTTTTTAGAGCAGTATCAACTTACTTCAGTACATGAAAGCTATGAGAATTATGAAGTTCTTGATGAATTAAATGACAGAGTATTTTTCACTAATGATACTAGTATTAAAGATTATTTGTCAAAAATAATCAGAGATTATAAGTTTCAACTTAGTTCAGAATATATAGCTGAATTTTTAGAAGTTAAGAAAGATAATTTTTCTAAGTTTAGTATCTCTAAAATTTCTGATTTTGAAAGAAATCCATATCAATTCTTTGTTAAACGAGTACTTGGAATAGCAGAAGAAAGGGATATCGATATTGATAATCTTGTTACTGGAAAATTCTTCCACGCAGTAATGTCAGAAAAAAGAATTACTAACTTTATAGCTGAATGTGGAAGAAAATTTGATATAGACGTGCTAAAAGATGAAGATATTATAAAGAGATTTAATATTAAAGAGATTTTGAATGAGGTTATTTATTCAAGTGATAATAAAGATATATTAGAAACGTTGAAGTTAATAGAATTGTTAAATACTCATAAGTATATTTTAAATAATATGATTAAGAGACTTGAAATAGCTATAGCAATAGAAATAAAATATTTCGCTCTAACAGAATTTATGCCAACATTCTTAGAAAAACCATTTACTCTGGAAATAATAGACAACGTTATTACATGTGAAAATGTTGAAACTGGGGAAGTTAATAAAAAAGAATTGAAACAAAAATACAATATACCACCTATTAAATTTACAGGGGTAATTGATAGAGTAGATATTAATGGAAAGAATATTTCAATAATTGATTATAAGAGTAGTCAAAGTGATTTTTCTTTAGATAGTTTAGAATTAGGATTTATTTCTCAGATTTTAACGTACGCATTGGCATGTGAGTTGATGTTTGACAAAAATTCAGAGGATATATTAGGTATATTTTATAGAGAAATAGCTAAATTAGGAAAAGATCTAAAGACCTATAGGTTAAGAGGGTTAGCGAATAGTGATTTAATATTAGATGATGAATTTTATGAAAAAGCTCCCGAAATTATGTATGTTAGAACTACAAAAGCTAAGAAAATTCATGGGGCAGATAGTCATAAAGTATTTACAAGTCCTGAACTTAAAAAATTAGTTAATAAAAATCTTGAAAATATAATGACTGTCTCTTATACACATCTGACGCTGCCGACGATATGCAGTGT
>CAMYEU010000191.1 GCA_947254465.1 uncultured Gemella sp.
CTACACACTGCATATCGTCGGCAGCGTCAGATGTGTATAAGAGACAGAGTAGATTAGTACTTTTGTTAAATGGAGATTTAGCAGCAGGGAAAACAACTTTTACTAAGTATTTAGCAGAATATTTAGGGGTTAAGAGTGTGGTTAACTCTCCAACTTTTAATATTATGAAAGAATATAAGTATCCTAATGGAAAGTTATATCACATTGATGCTTATCGCTTGGAAGATAGTGATGAAGATTTAGGATTCGAAGATATTTTCTTTGAAGATAATGTTAGTGTTATTGAGTGGGGAGAGTTTATTGAAGACTTTTTACCGAAAGAAAGATTAATTTTTAATATTCGATTAGTAGATGACCATAGAGAAGTTGAAATTATTTCTAATGGTGAATATGAGAAAATAGAAGAAAGGATACGTGAAAATTGGTAAGTTTAATTGTAGAAGCTTCGAATGGTGTGTGTTCAATTGCATGTTTTGAAGAAAAAAATATTCTAGCTGAAAAAAACTTTGTATGTAGCAATAACTTGTCCGCGGTTATTTTAGAAGAAATAGAAAATTGCTTAAAAGAAGCAAATAAGAAAAAAAATGATTTAACAGAAATAATATCTAGTGAGGGACCAGGTTCATATACAGCAATCCGTGTAGTTGCAGCAGTATGTAAAACACTAGCTTATACACTTAAAATTAAATTGAAAAAAGTTTCTTCTTTAAAATTACAGGCGTTATTGGAGTTTGATAGTAATAAGCTACTTGTTCCTTTTATTGATGCACGACGTGGTAATGTTTTTGGTGCAGTATATGAAAATATTGGGGGCAACTTAATAGAAACATTAGAAGAAGGGTATTACTCACTTGAAGAAATCAATAATTTCCTTGTTTCTCAGAACAAAGAATTTGTATACATCAGTAAAGATGTAGAAAAATTAAATGAACTTCTTCTTGATGGATTAAAAAATGATGAAATGGTTCGAGCAGCTAATGTTGTAAAAATATACGATTCATTAGAAGAAGTAGATTGTTATAATATGAAACCACAATATTTAAGAAAAACTGAAGCAGAAAGAGAGCTTGAAAATGATAAAAGTAGATAAAGTTGATATAAGTAATCTGGATGTATTATCAAAGATAGATATTGATAATTTTGATGATGCATGGACAAAAGATATGTTTAAGTCTGAACTTGAACATGCTAATGCAGAATACTATGGATTATTTAACGATGATGAAATTATTGGTTTTTGTGGTGGTTGGTTAGTTGCTGATGAATATCAAGTTAATAAAATAGTCATTGATAAACCTCACCAAAATAAAAAACTAGGTCAAATTTTCTTCACTTATGTTATGCAACTTTTAAAATTAAAAGGTGTAAAAAAAGCTATTGTAGAAGTGCGTGTAAGTAATATGCCTGCAATAACTGTATACGAAAAAGCAGGATTTAGTACTATTGATATAAGAAAGAATTATTACAAAAATAATGGCGAAAATGCTTATGTAATGATAAGGGATTTTAGCAATGAAAGAATTTAAGAATTTAGATAATGTAACTATATTAGCTATAGAAACAAGTTGTGATGAAACTAGTGTAGCTGTAGTTAAAAATGGAAAAGAAGTACTATCGAATATAGTAAGTAGTCAAATTGAAACTCATAAGCAATTTGGCGGGGTAGTACCTGAGATAGCGAGTAGACAACATATAGAAGTAGTGATGCAGATTGTTGAAGAAGCGCTAGAAGAAGCAAAAACAGCATTAGATGAAGTAGATGCAATTTGTGTAACACAAGGACCGGGGTTAATAGGTTCATTACTAGTTGGTGTTAATGTGGCGAAAACGTTAAGTTATGCTTTAGATAAACCTCTAATTGCAGCACATCATATTGCAGGTCATATCTATGCTAGTAATATTGATAATGATATAGTATATCCATCACTAGCACTTGTAGTTAGTGGAGGACACACTGAACTTGTATATTTAAAAGATGAACTTGATTTTGAAATAATCGGTTCTACTCATGATGATGCTGTAGGTGAAGCCTATGACAAAGTTGCTAGACAGTTAAATCTTGAATATCCTGGTGGACCTAAAGTAGACAAACTAGCTAAGTTAGGTGAAGATAAGTACAAATTCCCTCGTGCGATGATTGATAGTGATGATTATAATTTTAGTTTTTCAGGTATGAAGTCAGCAGTGATTAACTTTGTACATAATGCAAAACAACGAGGAGAAGAAATTGTACCTGAAGATTTAGCATGCAGCTTTCAAACAGCGGTGGTTGAAGTTTTAATTGCAAAAACTAAGAAAGCTATTGTGAATTTAGGGGTTAAGCAGTTGATTTTAGCAGGTGGTGTTGCAGGTAATAGTGAACTTCGTAAGCAAGTCCTAGAACTAGAACAACAATTGGGAGTAGAAGTACTTATTCCAAAAATGAGTTATTGTAGTGATAACGCCGCAATGATGGGAGCAGCAGGATATTATTATTATAAAAATAATATATTTGCTAATCCATTAACGCTAAATGCGAAGTCGACATTAGACTTAGAAGAAGTTAAAGGATAAGAATTAAAAAAGGAGTTAACTCAAAAAATAGATTTTGCTGAAATCGTGTAATTTGAGTAACTCCCTTTTTATGGATATTTTGGTGTGATTATGAAAAGACAACTTGATGAATTATTAGATGCAAACTTACAACAAATAAATCATATTTCGGAAAATATGCATTTTAAAGGATTTTCTAAAAGATTAAGAGAAAGAGTATTCGTTAAAATTTTTAAAGATCCATTAAAATATAGACTAGAGTATAGAGTTTTAAGAAATAAAGGTAATTTTTTATTAACTTTTCCTGAGTATTTTGCACTTGTATTGAAATATGAAGACTATACTCCTCTAAATAAAGAAAATGTAAATGCTGAAGATATAATAAAAATAGCAGGGGTAATATCTGAATTTCATAGAGGAAATTGGTTCTCAATTGAACATGAAAAAGGATTTTCATTGGAGAAAGTTTTAGACAAAAATGTATATAGGTTGGCTGATAGAAAAGAATTTACTAAAATATGTGAACTACATTCTAAGATTCAAAAAAATATTAGTAAGTTAGATGAAGAATATGGAAAAACTTTAGTTTTAATTCATGGCGATTTTGGTTTTAGAAATATTATGAGAAAAGCTGATGATATAGTATTAATAGCTGTCTCTTATACACATCTCCGAGCCCACGAGACATCTCAGGATCTC
>CAMYEU010000192.1 GCA_947254465.1 uncultured Gemella sp.
GCATATCGTCGGCAGCGTCAGATGTGTATAAGAGACAGCAATAATACTATTATATATTGAATTAAAATCTGTGAATCCATTATTATCTCCTTCTATCCGATTATTTTTTTCATTAATCTAACAATTATTATAACAATCACCAGTCCAAGCATATTTAATAATAGAGGTAAAAAGTTGCCTAAACTAAATGTGATATTTTGATTTAATAGATTAAATGATTTAGTAAATATTGTTAATACGCTATTATCTACTCTCTCTTCTAGAATAGAAAATCTAGATTTTATCATATTGGCAATCACTTCTCCACCAATAAAATATAAAAGTGAAAAAGATATTGCTAAGTTCGTATTATTAAATAGTGTTAATGCTAATAAAAATATAAGATTAGCAAACAACAGTAATAAAACCAACATTACAGCATAAGCACCTGTAGTATTAACATTTTGCGCTAAAGTTTTTAATTCTTCAAAGATATTTTTCTTACGTAAAAAAATAATACCTATAAAACATGACATTACAATAGCATAATAAACTAAAAAATAAATTAAATTTGCTAAAATAGAAAATATATCACGCACAGTTTTCTTTTTTCTTATTTTTAAAAGTACGTTAACTTTTGAAATATAATCTTCTCTATATGAAAATATATAATTTATTCCCATAACAAAAACTACTAACACTAGATTAATCTTAAATATTATATTAAAAATAATATTTAAGATTGGCATATCGTAATATGTAGCTAATGTATCTAGCTTATACACAAATGCTAAATTAATTAATGCTAAAATAATTAAAAATAAATAATTGAATTTTCGTCGAAATAACTTTCCAAATTCTACCGCTAATAACATTACAAATCAGCCTCTCCCTCATATAATTTAATTTTCTCTCCTAAATTACGAATTTGAAATACTTCCATATTATTTTTCAATAAAGCATAAACTACTTCTTCAAGAACTTCTTCTCTGACCACTATCTCATTATCATGATAAAGCGTATATTGATATCCTTCTAGTGCAATATCTAGATTTTCTTGACTAGAAATATTGATTGCTGTCAATTGTTTTAAAATTAATAAATCTTCTAAATTCCCAAAATATGACTTAATTCCATCAGTAATGACTAATACTTTATCCGCAATGCTGTTATAGCTGTTAAGCATTGTATCTAAAATAATAACATTAGCATTATTTGATTTTTCAAGAATTAATTCACTTATTTCTTCTTTATCGATTACAGTTAAATGTTCCTCTGTGTTATCAATAATCAAAATATTTTGATCAACCAAAATTGAAAACAAAATATGAAATTTTATTACTTCATTTGGAAGTAAATCTTTGTATTTAGTAGAAGAAACTAAGTTTAAAAACTCTATATCTCCAACTAATTCATCATCTGAAACTTTAATATTAAATAAAGATAAGGCATTTTTTATATTTTTTAATAGTGATAAATCATTATAGAAACCAAAATCTTTCGAAAATAATAATTTCTGTTTATTAATATTTTCACCATCAAATAAAATTTCACCTTTAAATTTAGTTCTTTGTCTAAAAGACTCTTTTAATAATTCTAAGTTAGAAGGATTATTATTGATAATCGTTAATATTTCTCCTGTCTCAACTTTGAAATCAAGCTCTAATATAGTATCTTTTTTTAACTTTTTTTTATATTCTTTAAATTCTAAAACCATTATTTCTCCTATAAAAAATAACATTAGTTTAATGTTCTTTACATTTATTTTCCATTTCTAAAATATTAGATTATATCTTATAATACCATTGCTTTAACTTATTGTCAAAACAATAATCAAAAAATAAAAGATGATAGAAGATATTTCTCCCATCACCTTAATTATTATTTATTTTCTTTAACAAAAAATGTTAATATAACTCCCAGTACAAAACCAACAAGTGCAAAGTTTAACCAAGCAAAATCTGCTGGTACTGGCAAGAATTTAACTTTTGATAATAAATTATCAATAGCTGGAACAGCAAGTTTAAATGTTGAAGTTACTGTAGCATATAAACTGAATAATCCAGTGAATAAAACAGTACAAATATATACAACTTTTTTCCCACCAAAGAAGTTATTTAAAAATCCAAGTAAGATAATTACCATTGTTAATGGATAAAGTAAGACTAATACTGGAATTGCTCCTTGGATGATTGCTGCTAATCCGTAGTTACCTACTGCAAATGAGAATACTGTTAAAGCAATAACATATGTTTTGTAACTTACTTTGTCATAAAGTCTTACGAAGTATGAAGCACAAGCTGTTACTAATCCAACACTTGTTGTTAAACAAGCTAAAAATACGATAACAAATAGTAATAATTTACCAACATTACCAAAGTAGTATGTTGTAGCACCAGTCAATACTCCAGCCCCAGTTTTTTGTAATCCTAAAACAGATACTGAAGTAGATCCAATATTAGAAATAAATACATATACTAATGCTAATAATACTGCTGCAATGATTGCTGATTTAGCTGAATTGTTAAAAACTTCTTTCTTTGTTTTTGCTCCGTAAAGCTTAACAGAATTAATTACGATAATACCAAATACTAATGAAGCTAATGCATCCATTGTGTTATAACCTTCCATTAGTCCATTTGTAAATGCTAATGTAGTAGTTTGGTATGTTTTTGTAGGTTCTTGTGCTACACCCATAGGTTTAACTAGTGATGCAATGATTAAAACAATCATTGATAGTAATAAAACAGGTGTAATTACAGTCCCAATTCTATCTACTAATTTATTAGGGCTGATAGCTAACCATAATGTTAATCCCATAAAGAAAGCTAAAAATACTGCTTGTGCAACTACAGTGTGTTCTGGCGCAACAAAACTTGATAATCCTAATTCGTAAGTAGTAGTTCCTGTTCTAGGAATCGCAAAGAAAGGTCCAATTGTTAAGTATAGTAAAGTCGTAAAAGTGACACCGAATACTTTCCCTGCTCTACTTGATAAGTCTAATAGGTCTTCCGCTCCTGAATACCCCATTACTATAACTCCTAATAGTGGTAATCCCACTCCCATAATAATAAATCCAATCATCGCTGTAGATAAGTTTGTTCCAGCGTTTTGTCCTAAGAATGCTGGGAAAATTAAATTACCGGCTCCAAAGAATAGTGCAAATAACATAAGTCCGATTGAAACGTATGGATTTTTCTTTAAAAATTTCAACATGTCATCTCCTCCAAATTTTTTT
>CAMYEU010000193.1 GCA_947254465.1 uncultured Gemella sp.
ACCACCTTGTCCATAAGTATCTGCAAATGAATAAAATTGACCATATTCAAAGACTTCATCCATATATAATTTCAACTTCCCAGGTACATTAAACCAATAAATAGGAAATTGAAAAATAATCAAATCTGCCCACAAAAACTTATTTCTCTCGTCTATTACATTATAGTCCTCAACTGACGATAATTGCACATCATGATTGTGACGTAATTTATCCAACATAATATTATACAAACTAAAATTTAATTTTCCTTTACAAAACTCATGTTTTTGATAACCATTTACCAATAAAATTTTCATTTTCTCCTCCTAAAAATATTCTAAATTCATTATAAATTTTTGAAATTTCTCTTACTTATCAATATTCTAAAATGTCATATTTTATCCCTGAATCATTTGAAAAAAGTCAAATTTTCTAGTAAAATGAAACTAATTACAGAATTAGGAGAAAAATATTGCTTACAGTATCAGATGTATCACTACGCTTTAGTGATCGAAAATTATTTGATGATGTGAATATCAAATTTACAAAAGGAAATACTTATGGTTTAATTGGTGCTAATGGTGCAGGAAAATCAACGTTTTTAAAAATCCTAGCTGGAGATATCGAACCAACTACTGGAAATATTTCACTCGGACCAGACGAACGTCTCTCAGTCCTTCGGCAAAATCACTTTGATTATGAAGAAGAACGAGTGATTGATGTAGTTATCATGGGAAATGAGCATCTTTATAACATTATGAAAGAAAAAGATGCCATTTACATGAAACCTGATTTTTCTGATGAAGACGGTGTCCGAGCAGCTGAATTAGAAGCTGAATTTGCTGAGTTAGGTGGTTGGGAGGCCGAAAGTGAAGCCTCTCAACTCCTCCAGAACTTGAATATCCCAGAAAATCTCCACTATCAAAATATGAGCGAATTATCAAACGGAGATAAAGTGAAAGTTCTCCTTGCAAAAGCTCTATTTGGTAAACCAGATGTTCTATTACTAGACGAACCAACAAACGGTCTTGATATTCAATCCATCTCTTGGCTAGAAGATTTTTTGATTGATTTTGAAAACACCGTTATCGTTGTATCTCACGACCGTCACTTCCTCAATAAAGTATGTACACACATGGCTGATTTGGATTTCGGTAAAATCAAACTCTATGTTGGTAACTATGATTTCTGGAAAGAATCTAGTGAGTTAGCTGCTAAACTCTTAGCAGATCGTAATGCTAAAGCTGAAGAAAAAATCAAGCAACTGCAAGAATTTGTTGCTCGCTTCTCTGCTAATGCTTCAAAATCTAAGCAAGCAACTTCTCGTAAAAAAATGCTTGACAAAATTGAACTAGAAGAGATTGTCCCATCAAGCCGTAAATACCCATTTATTAATTTCAAAGCAGAACGCGAAATTGGAAATGACCTCTTGACAGTTGAGAATCTTTCTGTCAAGATTGACGGTGAAGTCATCCTTGACAATATCAGTTTTATCTTGCGTCCAGGAGACAAAACAGCCTTTATTGGACAAAATGATATCCAAACAACAGCATTAATCAGAGCTATCATGGGAGATATAGACTACGAAGGAACTGTCAAGTGGGGTGTTACAACTAGTCAATCTTATCTACCAAAAGACAACAGCAAAGATTTTGCCAGCGATGAATCTATTCTTGACTGGCTCCGTCAATTTGCAAGTAAAGAAGAAGATGACAACACCTTCCTTCGAGGCTTCCTAGGTCGTATGCTTTTCTCTGGCGATGAGGTTAACAAGTCTGTCAATGTCTTGTCAGGTGGTGAAAAGGTTCGTGTCATGCTTTCAAAACTTATGCTTCTCAAATCAAACGTTTTGGTACTAGATGATCCAACCAACCACTTAGACTTAGAATCTATTTCTAGCCTAAATGACGGTCTGAAAAACTTTAAAGAATCTATTATTTTTGCTAGCCACGATCATGAATTTATCCAGACACTTGCTAATCATATTATTGTTCTTTCTAAAAATGGTGTCATTGATCGTATTGACGAAACCTATGATGAATTTTTAGAAAATCAAGAAGTACAAGAAAAAGTCAATAGTCTTTGGAAAGATTAAACTTTTCAAAAAATAGGAGCTGATGAAAGATTCAGTTCCTTAAATTTTAGTATTTTACGATAGCTTATGAAAAAAATCAAAAAACTCTTCAAAAATTATTATTTGATAGCCTTTTTTATTCCATTTTTGATTCTGTTTATAACTTACCTTATAAATGGAATCTATTGGAAAAGTGACACTTCTCCGCTATTAGGAGACGGATTTCATCAATATGTTATTTTTGATGTCACTTTAAGGAATATTTTGCATGGTACAGATAACATCTTTTATACGTTTACAAGTGGACTCGGTTTGAACTTTTATGCCTTATCTAGCTATTATCTAGGGAGTTTTTTATCACCTTTAGTTTATTTTTTCAATCTAAAAAATATGCCAGATGAAGTATACTTATTTACTTTGATAAAGTTTGGTTTGATGGGATTAACTTGTTTCATCAGTATTAAAGGTATCTTTAAAAAAATTTCTCCTTATCTTATATTAATACTGTCAACTTCCTACGCTCTAATGAGTTTTGCAGTTAGTCAACTTGAAATAAAAACTTGGCTAGATGTCTTCATTATTATTCCATTTATTTTACTTGGTTTACATCAGTTGATTACTCAAAAAAGACGTGTTCTTTACTTTATAGCTTTGTCAATTCTTTTTATTCAAAATTATTATTTTGGGTATATGATGGCAGTCTTTCTTGTATTGTGGTTCTTTGTTCAAACTTCATGGAACTTTAAAATTAGGATTAAATCTTTCATAGACTTTACAGTTGTGTCAATTTTAGCTGGTATAACTAGCCTCATCATGATTCTGCCAACCTTTCTAGATTTAAAAACTCATGGTGAAAAATTAACAAAAGTGACAACCTTACTGACTGAAAAAAGCTGGTATTTAGATATTTTTGCCAAAAACTTTGTTGGATCTTTTGACACAACTAAATATGGCTCTATTCCAATGATTTATGTTGGGCTTATTCCATTATTACTAGCGATTCTCTTCTTCACTTTAAAGTCTATTAAGTTTCACGTGAAACTTTCCTATGTTATTTTAATTATATTCTTAGTAGCTAGTTTTTACTTACAGCCTTTGGATCTGCTCTGGCACTGTCTCTTATACACATCTGACGCTGCCGACGATATGCAGT
>CAMYEU010000194.1 GCA_947254465.1 uncultured Gemella sp.
GCTCTACTTTTACCAAATCTATTTTGGCAAAACTATGCTCAAATATATACTATTAAGTTAGGTAACAACATCTATAAATACAATCAATTTGACGAAAATAATAAATTTAGCATTGATAATTTCAAAAATGTACTTTATGATATTAAACAAGATAAAATTTCTTTAATATTAAACTTCCCAAATAATCCAACAGGTTATACACCATCAGATGATGAATTAACTCAATTAGTTGAAGTAATTAATATTTTTGCTAAAGAGCACCCAAATAAACAACTTATTATCGTTTCTGATGATGCATACTTCGGGCTATTTTTCGAGGATAATCACAAAACTCCTACTCTTAGTGCAACATATAAACTTGCAGAGAATTCAAACTGCCTAATAGTTAAATTAGATGGAATCACTAAAGAGTTCTACAGTTGGGGATTACGCGTAGGTTTCATCACCTATTACACAAAAGACGACTCTTTACGCCAAAAACTTCTAGAAAAAACTCAAGGATTTTTAAGAAGTACTACATCTTCTCCTTCAAACTTATCTCAACAAATCGCAATTAAATTACTAGATAATAAAGAATCCCTTAAAGAAAAAGAAGAAAATGATTGTATTATCCAAGATAGATATAACGAACTTAAATCCGCTATCGCCAAAGAAAAAATAGATAATTTAGTTACAATTTTACCATTCAACTCTGGTTATTTCTTCACTATTAAACTACCAAACACAATTAACGCCCATGAGTTTAGACTAAAATTCCTAAACGAATACAAATATGGCGTGTATTCTATGGATGATGAGCACATAAGAATAGCTTTCTCATGCTTAGATAAAGAGTTAATTCCTGAATTAATAACTAAGTTTAAAGAATGTATACAACAATTTTAAAAATAAAGAACAAGGTGAATCTATATTCGATTCACCTTGTTCTTATTTATTTTACAGATTTTTTTAATAATTCGACCATATGTTTATTGGCATTTAACTCTATATCATTATTTAATTCAATAAAGTCATAAGTTCCATATTTGTTATCTAATGCAGCTTTGATTAGATAATCTGTCACATTAGGATTCTTAGGTAAAATTGGACCATGAAGATAAGTTCCAATTAAATTATTGTAAAGAATCCCTTCTTTTTTATCCTCATCATTATTCCCATATCCAACTACTACATTACCTAAAGTTTCATAATTGTGATATGTTCTCCCACCATGATTCTCAAATCCTACAATATTACCAAATTTTTCAGATTCAACAAGTATATTACCTATAAGACGCGGTGCATCTTTTTTTGATTCTGTGTAAAAATCTAATATATTTAATCCAGGGAGTTTATCACCATCTACAGTCTTATAATACTCACCAAGAAATTGATAACCTCCACAAATAGTTAGAGCTGGAATTCCATCTTCAATAGCAGATTTAAACTCATTCTTAATCTTACTAAATTGCTCTGTCGCTATACACTGCTCTCTATCAGATCCTCCACCGATAAAGAACATGTCACAGTCTGTTAATTTCACCCCATCTGTTGAAGTGATATTTTCAATCTCAAGGTTAATTCCACGCCATTCACAACGTTTCTTTAATGCTATAACATTACCTATATCTCCATATAAATTTAATTTATCTGGCATAAAATGATATAATTTTAAATCCATAGAATTATTTCTCCAATTCTCTTTGAGTTTCCACTAATGCTGTATAGTTTGGGATAGCAATTGCATACTTTTCATTATAGCTTTTCAATTTAGCTACCGCTCCTGGTATATCCTCATTGACTACAACATTAGCATTAACTCCACAATATTTTAATCTTAATGCTAATTCTTTTGCTCTTTTTCCAGAACATACAATATTGTTAATATTTTGACCTAATAATATATCAAAGTCTGTATCCCATATCCATGATATATCAATTCCATCAGCACCATTATCATTAAGTACTAATAAGTAATTTATTTCTTCCTTAATCGAATTAGCAATAGCTAATGATGCATTCAATCCAGCTGGATTTTTCGCAAGATTTAATAACACTGTAGATCCATTTGCAAAACTTATACTTTGCATACGTCCATTAGTGGGGGTATATGTTCCTAGTCCTTTTGCAATTTTATCTTCAGATAATCCTAACTCTTTTAATAAAGAATATGCAGCTAATAAATTATAAATATTATAATCTCCGGCTAGTTTTGTTTTTATTACATGTCCATTATTAATAACCATATTAATGAACGGTTCAACCGTAGCCTTTGTTACTTCATATTTTACGTTTTGATGTTCAAAATCACATTTAGAACAATGGTAAAACCCAAGTTGACTATAATGAACATGATCATAAATCAACTCCATACCACAATTCGGACAAAATTTAGACTCAGAAATCCCAAAATCAGAAAACTGATATGCATCTTTTGCAATTCCAAAGTATATATTATCTTCACCATACTTAGAAAGTCTTGTAACAAATGGATCATCACTATTTAAAATTAGTTGAATATTTTTACCTTCAAGTTGTTCTCCAATCGTAGCAATTAGAGTATCAATTTCTCCAAATCTATCAATTTGATCTCTAAAAAAGTTATTGATAACAAATTTAGTTGGTGTTATATATTTCATAACTCGCTTAATAGAGCCTTCATCAATTTCAATAATAGCTAATTTAGTATTATTTCTCCCTTGAATAGCAAAAGTTGAGATAATACCATCCAACATATTTGCCCCTTCAAAATTATTAATAAAATTTTCACCAGCAACTCTTAAAGTATGACCGATAAGATTTGATGTTGTTGTTTTTCCATTAGTCCCTGTTACAAAAACAATTTCATCAAAATCACTAGCTAATTTAGTAAGAATATTATCATTTACTTTTCTTAATACCTTACCTGGTAAATCTGTTCCCTTTTTTCCTGCTAATTTACTTGCAGTTCTAGTTAATTTTGCTAAATTTCTATAAAATGCTAGCATATATTCTCCTTTTATAGACTATTTTGTGATGTATCAAATTTATATCCTATTCCCCATACAGTTACAATCATTTGAGAAACCTTTGGGGAAATCTTATCGAATTTTTTTCTAACACGTTTAATATGTGTATCCACTGTCCTTAGATCCGAATAAAAATCATAATCCCATACAGCTCGAAGTATTTCGTCTGTCTCTTATACACATCTGACGCTGCCGACGATATGCAGTGT
>CAMYEU010000195.1 GCA_947254465.1 uncultured Gemella sp.
GAGACAGGTAATATCTGGTTTCCTTCTTATTTCTATTAATAGTTACTCTATTCCACACTTGATCTTGAACAATTAACATACCTATTTTTCTAAGTTGCTTTCCTAATTCCTTAATGTCATAACAAAGAATTCTATTTCCTGTATCTACATTAGTCCTATGGTTAAATACATTAAGACTACCTTTGACATAAATTTCCATTTCTACAGCTAATTTTTTCCCTACATTTTCTTCTTGTTTTAAAAGTAAATTATATAAATCTTCTAAAATTGGCATATTTTCAGAAATTGGATTGTCGAAGTAATCCTTATATAATATTGGAAGACATCTATCAATTACTGAAGTTTCTTCTGCACTTAACCCTTCCTTTCCTACTACAAGTTCAAACAGTGAAAGAATAAAGTCAGACTTTAAAGATAAGGGATTGTCCTCATCAGCATAGTCTACATTTATATCCAACGGGTTTATATAATCCTTACTTGTTGGCGATATTTTTATAACTTCTCCACCTAGTGCCTTAGTTAAATTTCCATACTCACCTTCCGGATCACAGATAATGATGTCATCTTGTGTAATTAAAAAAGCATTGGTAATTTCTCTTTTAGCCGAAAAAGATTTACCACTACCAGGCGTTCCAAGTATTAAACCGTTTGGATTCTTTAAAAGCTTTCTATCTGTCATAATGATGTTACGACTTAAAGCATTTAATCCGTAGTATAAGCTCTCTCCTTCTAAGCACAACTCTTCTGTTGTAAAAGGAATAAAGACTGCTGTAGAGCTAGTTGTAAGTCCTCTTTTTATTTCGATTTCATTTTTTCCAAGTGGCAGGGAGGAAATTAGTCCTTGTTCCTGTCTATAGTTAAGATTTTTCAATACACAATTATGCCTACCTGCTATTGAATTTAGTTGAAAGATTATATTACTCAATTTCTTTCTACTTTTTTCCATATTTGTAAACAAAATAGTTATGACAAACATTCTCTCATTATGATTTTGAAGTTCTACTAACAGTTTCTTAGCATCATTACCATAGGTAATTAAATCGCTTGGAAGAATATCAATATCATATCCTGATCTTATAGCCTTCTTATTTTCTTCAATTTTCATTTTATCCAAGTCCGTTATTTTTCTTTTAATCATCTTTATAGCTTCTGTTTGATCAATGGAATTTATATGAAATGTTACAATCATATTTTCTTCAACCCCTAAAAATTCTGATAATAATCTATCTGATAATTCAGGTGCTAGAATTTGCAGAAAGTTTACTTCTCCAAAGTATTCTCCAATTTTAAATTGATTGTGAGATGAAAAGTTAAATGATGCTGGTACTATATAATCCTTAGTAGATAGTCCACTATATTTTAGGTCTTCAAAGGAAAAAACAAAATTCTTATTCGGATTTAATATATCGTGAATAACCTTTAACCTTTCATATCCACTTAATACATAAGCTTTTACTCCCATCTGCTTAAAGTTATTTAATATATCCATTTCCATTCTTTCAAGTCTTGTAGTTGCCTCTTTTAAATCTTGTGCTTGTAAGCTAAAGGTGATGTACATATATTTAGTAAGTCCATTATTTCCTTTTTGACTCTGATTTTTTAGCATTTCCCTGTACTCTTTTCGTATTTCATTATATGAATCGTTTCTATCCGGAACATTGATGTTTTTTTCTACTTCTTCATTTTTTCCTATGCGATTAATATATGAAAGTTCTATATCAACACTTGGATCAAAATAGTTTAAAAAACTTGAAAATTCATTAAATATACTTTCCTTATCTTCTTCTGTTGAAAGCTGGTAGTTAATATCTAAAAAACGTATCATTTTATTAAATTTGTTCTTCTCAACTTGGCAAATCCCATTTCTCAACATTCTTAAATAAGGGATTGTTTCCTGAACGCTCTTTTTCTTCTTCCCACCAAAAAAGGAAAGCTTCTTTTTGGGCTTTCCTTTTTCTTTAGAAATATTTGCTTTTTTCATCTTTTTTTGACTTATACTAATGCTTTTTAAATCTTCTTTTTGTTTTTTTAAATTTCTTTTTTCTTGATTTAATTTTTTCTGTTGTTTTTTCTGTATTTGATTCATTTACTCCTTTCCTTTCTTTGTTTCTTTATATCATAAATACATTCTGTCTTGTATATCCTTATACTTGTCTGTCTTTTCTTATCTATAATATACTTTAAATATTTTTCAAAATAGATCCCGTCCTTTTCATAAAGAGTTGCAAATATTATAGGAAAAGACACACCTATCATAATTAACATAGATAGGTCATTAGGCAGCACTTTTTTTACCATTAAATATACTGGAAAGCCTATTAGACCTGCAATTGTAAAGCCAATTAATTGTCTTTTTGTTAGATTTAGAGCTACCTTTGTTTTTACTTTTGTTAAGTCCTTTGGGACATTTACATAAGCCATTATTCTAAACCCTCTAAGTAAAAGCCATATATATCTTCTCTGTTCAAATCTTCTAATGATTTTCCCATATTCACTGCTATTTCTAAGACTTTTTCATTCGTTTCTTCTCTATTATCTAAAACTTCCAATGTTTTTCTTATAATCATTCTATTTTGTATTTCTCTTGTAATATATCCCGCTATTAAAAGTATTGGGAGTCCTATTGTTCCAAGTGTTTTTAAATTAATTTTATTGTCTTTTTTTCTTCTAATTTTCATCATCTTCTCCTTTTTTATTAATGAGCATTTAAAATTGATTTTGCAATACTTCCAGATTTCATCATAGTTATACCAAGTATTAAGGTGTATCCTAGTAATTCAAAAATACTCTTGTGTATGTCTGATATATTTAAAGTCTTAACAAGTACGGCATAAATTCCTACGCATATAAGTAAGAATAAACCTTGCAAGCCAAGTGCGAAGAGCCCTCTTATATAGTTTGTTCCAATACTTCCCCATTCTTTATTACCCATTGTGGCAAAAGGTATGGCGCAAACTGAAGTATAAATATATATTTCTATCATCCTGCCGTATAGAATAACTGTAATTAGTATTGATATCCCTTGAATTATCATCTTTACAATTGCTGTCTCTAGTACTATAGTCATTAATTTTCCTATTGACTCTCCTTTTAGGCTATCTACCATATTAGCTATATCACCTGGAGAAACTCTGTCTCTTATACACATCTCCGAGCCCACGAGACATCTCAGGATCTCG
>CAMYEU010000196.1 GCA_947254465.1 uncultured Gemella sp.
GTTCCCACTCATTTTTATAGCTTATTCTTTAAAAAACACGACCCTCTGCTATTCTCTTCATTACTTGCTATTATTTTTCTAATTTTGTTTTTCTTAGCATTAGCTCGCCTTTTTTATTCTAATAGGCCCATCACTTAATTTATGCTCTTTGTCCCGCATTAATATTCTTATAACCTGCATCGTTCTTCTAAGTGCCTCTAAAGCTGAGAATTCCCATCTCATCGTAGCTTCCATCATAAGTTCAAATGCATCTTTAAAACCTGTTGCTCTTTCTGCACCCCTAGGATCACCTATAAATAGTACATTATTTAGTGAAACTTCGTCTATTATCATTCTTTCAGGCTTGTATCCTATTAATTTGCGAAGAATACCTGCCAAGTATGGATCTATTATATCTTCTTTTTCCAAGTAATCTATATACTCATTTTCCGAATCAAAGATTGGTAACTTAATATTCCCGTGAACTAGATAATCTTTCTCTTCTGTTACTCTTACAACATCAATCACTCCAAACTCATCGAATTTAATGTAATCGATAGAATATTTTGTGTCCCATTCATTTACATCTTCTATATAAAATTTTGGTCCCATAAATTACCTCTTTTCTTAAAATTAATACAGGAATAACTTAAACCCATAATCTCATAGAAATTTATTTTTATTAAGTCACCCCCGCTAATTTTATTTTTTAATAAGTATTTTTAATCATTATGCATGATTTTAAATAAGATATTACTTTTGTCAGTCATGCTAAAGATAAAAATATACGTCATGGTTTATCCACAACGCATATTATATTTTACAACAAATTGTCTTTTAATACAAGCTCTACAGGACAATGATCACTACCAAATATTTCATTGTGAATAGCAGCACTTTCTAAGTACTCTTCTAAATCACGACTTACTAAGAAGTAATCAATTCTCCATCCTGCATTATTTTTACGTGCGTTAAAACGATAACTCCACCAAGAGTAGGCACCTGTTAAGTCTGGATTATAATATCTAAACGTATCTATAAATCCAGCATCTAATAACTTCGTGAATTTTTCTCTTTCTTCTGGTGTGAATCCTGCATTTTTCATATTTGATTTCGGATTTTTTAAATCTATTTCTGTATGAGCAACATTTAAATCTCCACAAACAACGACACCTTTTGTTTTATTTAATGCTAACAAATAGTTTTTAAAATCTTCTTCCCAACTCATGCGATACTCTAATCTCTTAAGCTCACTTCCTGAATTTGGTGTATACACTGTAATAAAGAAGAATTTATCATATTCTAAGGTAATCACACGCCCCTCAGTATCATGTTCTTCAATTCCTATTCCATACGTTACATTTAATGGCTCGTGTTTAGTATATATGGCTGTTCCTGAGTATCCCTTACGCTCAGCATAATTAAAATAGCTGTAATACCCCTCGAATTGTAAATCTAATTGTCCCGCTTGCATTTTTGTCTCTTGTAAACAGAAGAAATCAGCATCTAATTGTTTAAAATCTTCTTCGAAATTTTTACCAACGATTGCTCTTAGACCATTGACATTAAAACTTATACATTTCATTTCTTTCTCCTTTTTGTTTCATGTGAAACATCTTTATTATCTTGTAGCTCTTGTTTCGTGTGAAACAGTTTATTTCATCTTTACTTTTATATCTCACACAAAACATGTTCATTAATCTTTTTCTTTTATATTTTATATAATACTACTTATTTTCCTAGACAGAATCTACTGAATAATTCATTTATCAGTTCATCACCAGAGTTTTCTCCGATAACTTCTCCTAATAGATTGAATGTATTCGTATAGTCTATAAGTACCATATCCACTTCAAGACCCATCTCTGCTGCTCCGATAGCATCATTTAAGCTTGTTAAAGCTCGTTGAATAAGGTTGATTTGACGTGTGTTTGATAAGTATGTCGCATCTTTTGGACGAGCAGCACCACCGAAGAATAAATCTCTGATATTTTTCTCTAATTCATCTATTCCTTTATATGTTGTCATAGATGTTTTTATAATAGGGTGATTGTACGCTAATTTTTCAACTTCAGCAATATCAATTTTCGTCTCTAAATCTAGTTTATTTAATATTACGATAGTTGTTTTTCCTTCAGTTAATTTTAATAATTCTTTATCATCTTCAGTTAATTCTTCACTGCTGTTTAATAAGAATAATACTAAATCGGCTTTTTCTAAAGCTTCTTTACTACGTTTAACACCTATTTGCTCCACGATATCATCTGTTTCACGAATACCAGCCGTATCTATTAATTTAATCGGTACTCCTTTAATGTTCACATACTCTTCTAGTACGTCACGAGTTGTTCCTGCAATATCTGTTACGATAGCTTTATTTTCTTGTAGTAGGTTATTTAACAGTGAGCTCTTTCCAACGTTAGGTCGTCCAATAATAGCAGTATTTATACCTTCTTTAATAATTTTCCCTTGTTTTGATGTTTCTAATAGACTTTCTAAACTATTTCTAATACTTGTTGATTTTTCAAGAATAGTTTTTGTCGTTTCTATTTCTAAGTCATCATATTCAGGATAATCGATATTTACCTCAACAACTGTTAGTATATCTAAAATTTCAGCACGTAGACGTTTAATAAGCGTCGATAAGCGTCCTTGCATTTGGTTGTTAGCTATTTGACTAGCTTCATCTGTTTTACTCTTAATAAAGTCGATTACAGCCTCTGCTTGTGTTAAATCTATACGTCCATTTAAAAAGGCACGTTTAGTAAATTCTCCTGGTTCAGCCATTCTTGCTCCATGTTCTAAACAAAGTGCAAGTACTTTTTGAATCGTTACAATACCACCGTGACAGTTAATTTCTATAACATCTTCAGTAGTATAAGTACGCGGACCTACCATTTTTACAAGCATAATTTCTTCAATTTTTTCATTTGTAGCTGGATCAACTACATTACCATAATTTATAGTGTGACTAGCTAGACTCGCTACCGTTTTACCTTTTGGTAGTCTTACTATTTTTTCAGCAATACTAAATGCTTCATCACCACTAAGTCTAACAATACCTATAGCTCCTTCTCCTAGGGCAGTCGATATAGCGCAAATTGTTTCACTCATTATTCAAACTCCTTCTAACTCTTTATATTAATTAAAAATTCATATCTTATTTATTATACACTATTCCTTTAAATTTTTCTCTA
>CAMYEU010000197.1 GCA_947254465.1 uncultured Gemella sp.
ATTCTAATACTCCTTCGATTGTATCGTGTACTTCGAATGCTGTTGCATCTTCTGGTACTTTTGTTGTTACGTTGTATGTGAATTCTTCATTTCGATTTTGTAGTGTTTCACTTGCTTTTCCATTTACATCTTTTATGATCTCTGGTTCGCCTGGTGTTGGTGGTGTTACTGGTACTACATTGGAATCTTTATGATATTTTGGATCATTGTTAATATCATATGCAGCTTTGTTTGGTACTTGTATTTTATCTCCAGTTATATAGTTAGATAGGTTTGCACCCTCTCTAATCTTAGCTTTGAATGTTACTTCAATTACTTTTCCTGCATCCCCTTTTACAGATTCCTCTGTAAATGAAACTAACAGTTTTTGACCATTTATATTTATAGTCGCTTTATTTCCAGCATCTTTACCATCAATTTTTACTACTGCATTACCTTTTTCTCCTACAAATTGTAATACTTCTTTTAATTCATCCGTAATTTCAAATATGTTAGCATTATTAGGCATTTGCGTAGTTATTGTATATGTAAACTCATCATTACGGTTTGGTAAGTCGTAATGATTTGCTTCATTAACTTTTTTAGAAATTTCCGGTTTACTTGGTGGTGGGGTTACTGTTACTGTATTTGAATCTTTATTGAATTTATTATCAATATGATATGTTGCCTTATTAGGAACTTTTTTCTCTGTATATTTAGAGATATTAGCTCCTTGTTTTACTTTAGCAACAAATTCTACTACTACTGCTTTTCCACCTTTTCTTCGAACTTGTTCATCTGATAATTTAACCGTTAATGTTTGTCCTTTTATAGTAATATTACTATTTTCTATAAAATCATTTTCTACTTTTGCTGAAACTGGAGTACCATTATTTCCGAATTCTAATTCATCTACTAATGTATCTGTGATAGAAAATTCAGTTGCATTCATTGGAACTGTTGTTTCAATTTTATAAGTAAACACTTCTTCTGGCTCAGTCAAGTTCACATGATCTTGATTATTTACTTTTTTAGTAATACCTGGTTCATTTGGTTTTGGTGGCGTTACTGTTACTGGCTCCGATTCTTTATTGAACTTCGGTTCATCACTTAAATTAATTTTATATTTTGCTGTATTCGGTACTTTTACTACATCTACTGTTGTAAATTCTTTTAATTCTTCTGCTGTTATATTAGCTTTCAGTTTTGCTGTGAATTTAACTACTACATTTTTACCTGCTTTGTTTTTTACTTGCTCTGCTGATAATTTAACTGTTAGTTTTTTCCCTTCAGTCTTAACATCGGTAATCTTTTCTCCATCTACAGTTGCTTCTATATCTGCTGCACCTTTAAACTCTAACACATCTTTTATAGTGTCTGTTACTTCGAACGCTGTCGCATGTTTTGGAACTTGTGTTTCAATTTTATAAACAAATTCTTGTGTTAACGATGTTAAATCCTCATGAGTTTTATCATTTACTGTTTTTGTAATTGGTGGCTCACTTGGTGGCGGTGGCGTTACTGTTACAGGTGGTGTTTTTGGTGTTTCTTTTGGTTCACCATTAGCATCTGTTTGATTGAAAATTACTGTTGCTTCATTAGGTATTTTTTTCTCTGTTACTCCATCTTTTATTTTTGCTGGAATTTCTAATTCTACTTCTGCAACACCTTTTAGATTTCCAAAATGACCTTCTTTTACTTTTGCCACTACTGTATTAGTTGATTTATCATAAATTACATCGAAATGTTCTGCATTTCCACCTTTTATAGATGCTTGCTTACCTTCTTGTAATTCTAATCTATCATCTAATTTATCTTTAATACCGTATTGTTTATATTCAGCTATATTACCTGGTAACTTAGATTTTATATTATAGTTATAGGCATTTTCACTTGCTGAGTTTATTACTAAATCATCTAATGTTCCATTGATTTTCTTAGTTGGTGCGCTTGGTGGTGGTGTTACTGTTACAGGTGGTGTTTCTAATTTTTTAGGTTCACCTGTTGCATTTGTTGTATTGTAAAATACTTTAGCTATATTAGGTATTTTTTCGCGAGAAATTCCATCTCTTATTTTTGCTGGAATTTCTAACTCTATAATACTCTTACCTGTCAATTGATTGAAATGACCATCTTTTACTTTGGCAGTCACTGTTCTAGTTGTACTGTCATAACTTACGTCAAAGTGTTCTGCAACTTCACCTTTAATAGTTGGATTTTTACCTTCTTGTAATTCTAAATCCTGATCTAAAACATCTTCAATCCTATATATATTATAATCATTTATATTACCTGGTAATGTAGTTTTAATATTATAATTATAAGCGTTATCTTGTTTATTCCATGATGGAATATTTAAATGATCTAAGGTATTATTAATTTTTTTCGTTACAGCTGGTTCATCTGGTGTTACATAAACTGTTTGAGATTGAATTGGTTGATTATTTAGTTTTACAGTAGCCTTATTAGGCACCTTAATAACTCCGTTATCATCTTTAAATTTATCTACATTTGCACCTTCTTTAATTTTCGCTTTAATTTCTATATGAATTTGGGCTGGCCCATTATTATCTTTATTAGCTCTTTGAATAGCTCTATTCAACTTAGGTGTGATATCACTCTTTTCTAGTGATAATTTTACTAAGTTATTTTCTACAGTAATATGATTTTTCAACTCTTTAATTTCTGTATTATTAACCATTACCTTAATATCAGCTTTATTTACTTCTAATTCTGATTCAAGTTGGTCTTCGATAGAATAACTATCCATTAGTCCTGGCCATGAAGATTTGATATCGTAAATAAATTTATCGTAACGTTGTGGTAAGTAATAATGTTCTCTTCCTTGATCCACAGTTTCTCTTTCACCACGTACTTTTTTATCTATATCTGTTTTTACCGGTGGTACAACAAATACGTTATTTGAACGTCTTACTTGAGCTGTGTCATCGTTTGGATTATCTGTTTCTCCATTCCATTTTATAGAAGCTTGGTTTCTTAATCCATATCCATCATTTTCTTGAAGAATTTTAATGTAGTCTTTTTGACTCTTTTCATACGGATATTCATCTTTTATTTTAACTTTCACATGTAGTGTATATTTTTTAAACTTATGTCCTCCATAGTTTCCTTCATCTACACCTGTCTCTTATACACATCTCCGAGCCCACGAGACATCTCAGGA
>CAMYEU010000198.1 GCA_947254465.1 uncultured Gemella sp.
CACTGCATATCGTCGGCAGCGTCAGATGTGTATAAGAGACAGGAATTATACTGGATTATGATATAGCTCATTATCTAGATGCACAGAGCTTAAAACTAGTAATGCCTAAAAAAGAGATTAAGGCTCGTGTATTCCAGTTAAATGCAGAGCAAAGTTTATTCTTCGGTGGTATGGCTAGAATGGATTTTGTAGAAGGGGAACGTCAAAGTTTCACATTATATGCATCTAATTTAGTAGAAATTCATCGTACAAAGCTAAGTAACGCAGATCAACTGTTTGAAAAGCACTTAGGGACATTATTGAAACCGCCGTTTGAAGATAATATTTCTATCTTCAATAATCAAGTTAAGAAAAGTTTCACAATCGATAGTAGAAAGATGGATATTGTGATTTCTGGATTAGGATGGATTACTGTTAATAGCGATAGTGGATGCAAGATTGATATTCATGTGCCAGAAGAAATCGAAGTATTTGTACGTGAATCGATAATATAGTATAAGAAAAGAGGATAAGATGTTAAAAGGAAAACAAAAAAGACAATTAAGAGCATTGGCTCATCATTTATCACCAATTTTCCAAGTAGGAAAATCAGGTGTAAATAGTGACATGATTCAAGGAATTAGAGATGCGTTAGAAAAACGTGAATTATTAAAAGTAAGTATTTTACAAAACTGTGAAGAAGATAAAGATGAGGTTGCAAAAATTTTATCAGAACGCACTTCATCTGAATTAGTTCAAGTAATTGGACACACTATTGTATTATACAAACAAAGCTCTAAGGAAAAGTATAGAAAAATAGAGTTGGTGAAATAAGATGTCAATTGCGCTTTATGGTGGTAGTTTTGATCCGATTCATATTGGTCATTTAATTACTGCCGAAACAGCACTAGATACTTATGATTTAGAGAAAGTTATTTTTATTCCCTCGTATATTACACCGTTAAAAGGTAGAGAACTTGAAGCTAGTGATAAAAATAGGTTTGAGATGACGAAACTAAGTATTAAAGGCAACTTAAAGTTTGAAGTAAGTAACTATGAAATATCAAATGAGGGTGTAAGTTATAGTTATAATACTGTTAAGTATTTTAGTGAATTGTATAAAAATAAAAAAATCTATTTTATTATTGGAACAGATAGAGCCAAAGACTTAAAAAAATGGTATAATATAAGAGAACTAGCAAAACTTGTAACTTTTATTTTTGTTGCTCGTGATGAAGAGGATTTATGTAAGGTTGTAGAAGGGGATGAGTTTTATAAATCTATTAATTATGAGATAATGAAATCACCAATAATCGAGATAAGTTCTAGTTTAATTAGGAAAAATTTAAAAAATAAGAAAAGTATTAAGTATATGATTACAGATGAATGTAGGTCATATATAGAGGAGTTGGGTTTATATGGAATATCAAGAAATTCAAAATAGAGTAAAAGAAATATTACCAGAAAAAAGATACGAGCACACATTAAGAGTTGTGGAAGTAGCGAAACATCTTGCGAAAATTCATGGAGCAAACGTAGAAAAAGCAGCATTAGCGGCATTAGTGCATGATGTTTGTAAACCAATGGATGAAGTATTAATGAAAAAATATGTAATTTTACATAATTTAGATGGGAAACTATTAGACTACCCAGTAGAAGTGCTTCATGGACCTGTAGCAAGTGCATTTATCGAAGAAGAATTTGGTGTAGCAGATGAGGAAGTTAAACTTGCTGTAGCTAACCACACATTCGGTAGAAAGCACATGACATTATTGGAAAAAATAATCTTCATAGCTGACTATACTGATCCACAAAGAAAACACCCACATCTAGCAGAGGTTACAGAAGTATCTCAATATGATTTGGATGAAGCGGTAAGACTTGCTGCTAAGTATACGCTAGTTTACTTAATCGATAATGATGAAAGAATTTACCCATCATTATTAGATTGTTATAACTATTATAATATTAAAAACTATCGTGTTGGATTTAAAGAAAAAAATAAAGATAAAATCTTAGCTGATGAAAAAACAATCACAATTAGAAATAAGAGTGAAGCTCACTTTAAAAAAGGTGATTTATTAGAAGCTACGACTTATGAAGATCCTGATACAGTGTTTGCTACATTAGAAGTTGATTTAGTTAAGCCTGTAACAAGGGATACTTTAACAGAACGTTATGCTAAGTATTATGGTGTTACTCTAGATGAATTAATCGATAAATTAGCAAAAAGATACCCAGAAGATGATGTATTATATGTGGTAATGTTCCATATTATAAAAAAATAAAATAAAGAAAGAGGATGAAAATGGAAGTAGAAAACTTATTAAAAGTTGTTGTAGATGCATGTGATGATAAACACGGTTATGATATCGTTGCTTATGATTTAACTCAAGCAGGAGTATTATATGACTATTCTGTAATTTGTCACGCACCTACAAACAGACAAGTAGAAGCGATCGCTCAAGAAGTAAGAGAACAAGTATTAGAAAACGGTGGAGAAATTCATAGCACAGAAGGTCTAAGAGAAGCTAAATGGATTCTTATGGACTTAGGTGACGTAGTAGTAAATATCATGACTCGTGACGATAGAGAATACTATGAATTAGATGCACTATTTGAGAAATATCCTATAAAAGGTGTATAATATGTACGAAAATTTAAGTGTTGTTTATGATAAACTTATGGATGTCGACTACGATGCTTATAAAAATATTATTAGTCAAGAATTAGAAGATAGAGAAAATCTTCTAGTTCTTGATTTAGGTTGTGGTAGTGGTACTATGCTACAAACCCTAAAACAATATGGAGAAGTATTCGCAGTGGACAACAGTGAACAAATGTTAGCAATAGCTAGTGAAAAAGTTCCTGGTTGTAATTATTTTGTGATGGATTTATTAGAAATATCATCATTGAATATGGAATTTGATTTTGTATTAAGTACATTTGATGTGTTTAATTATTTATCAGATTTTGAAGAGTTTAAACTAGGATTAAAAGAAGTATACTTGTCTTTAAAAAAAGGTGGAAAATTTGTATTTGATATCCACACTCCAAAAAAAGTTACAGATATGCTAGAAAAACAAGTTTTCGGTTATGAAGATGAGGAGATTAGTTATCTTTGGTTTACATATGAGACAGAGAATGAAT
>CAMYEU010000199.1 GCA_947254465.1 uncultured Gemella sp.
ATCCTGAGATGTCTCGTGGGCTCGGAGATGTGTATAAGAGACAGCTGTAGAATTGGTTCTTTTAGTGAATCTCCACCATCCCCAGGAACATACATATAACCAATAACGTCATTGTTTATTAACTTTAATTCTTTAAATTTATTGTCCAAGTAATCTTTTTCAGCTTGATTAACTATGTACTCATCATTTTCCTTAGATTCTACTTTTTGCTCAACTCGAACCTGTGTTTCATTAGAATTTTTATTCATATAAGAATATATTCCAAATACTCCACCAAACACAAATAAAAACATTAAGACATACTTTATAATTTTACTTAATAAAGATTTATTATTATTCATAAAAATATTCCTTTCTAACAATTTATATTTCCATACCTAAACTCCATATTAGATTATATCATAATATTCCTGAAAATACTTCAAAATAAAATCCTTTAAACATAGTAAAGAAATCGAACTTTTTCTAAGTTCGATTTCTCATCATTTTGAATATTAAATATTATTTAAACTTGTCTAATATTAACAAAATCAGTTGGAGGTACATTTTCTTTCCCTAGGTCTGGCTGACCTGCTGTAATTAAGATAAAATCACCTTTTTTAGCCAAACCTGATTCTTTAGCAAATTTTGGTGCTAAACTTAACATTTCTTCCATAGGTAATGTTCTTTCTTCTATGAATGTTGTAACACCTCTTGTTAATGCTAATTTTCTAGCTTTTTGTTTCGATGGGACTACTGCCAAGATTGGAACTTTTGGTTTATATCTTGCTATAAATTTCGCAGTACTACCTGATTTAGTGTAAGTAACAATGTTATTCACATCTAATGAATCAAGTAAATATTTAGTAGATAGCGAAACTGCATGGGCAATATCCATCTTATGATTTTTATACTCATCATCGTCATCTTCAAATACTCTATCTTGAGTTTCTACATAACTAATAATTTTATCGACAGTTTGTAATGCCTCTTTTGGATAGCTTCCAGTTGCTGTTTCTTCTATCAACATTATTGCATCTACTCCATCAATAACTGCATTCGCTACATCCGAAACTTCTGCACGTGTAGGTCTAGGATTATAAATCATAGAGTGTAACATTTGAGTTGTTAAGATTACTTCTACAGTTGCATCGTTAGCTTTTCTAATAATTTCTTTTTGAATACTTGGTAAGTTCTGATATGGTAATTCCATACCAAGTTCATCCCTATTTATCATAATAGAATCTGCAAATTGAATAATTTCATCAATATTTTCATATGCTTCTTTACAGTCAATTTTTACAATTAATCCAATATCCTTTTTCCCTTGAACTTGCAATATGTCTTTTACTTTTCGGATTTCATCTAGATTACTAACAAATGGACAGGCAACAAAATCAACATCATATTGACAAGCAAAATGAACATTTTCTTCTTCTATTTTAATTAGTTTATATTTACTTTCCGCATAAATATGATCTAAGTCATAAATTATTGCAGTATTTTTATCTAATTCGTCTCTTAATTCTTTTATTTTATTAATTCTATTAATGCACTCTTCTGTACTTCCATAATATGTATCAATTAATACAGCATCCGCACCTCTGGCAACAATCTCCTCTAATAATCCCTCTGTACTATTTCCCAAAGTTGCTATAATTTTTGCCTTTCTAGTCATATATAACTACCTCACCTTTTAAAACGTTTTCTTTTTTCTTAATTATAACACATTGAATTATTATTTTCTAGATACTTTTTAAAGTTTACCACTCCCTAATATTTATTTGGTATTTGATTATTTTTAAACACTATTGAGGGGCTTGTTTATATATCACCATAGAAATCTCTAATTATCAGCATTTATATAACCTTTAAAATTATTTTAATATTATTTTTTAATTTTTTCTTAACAATAAAAAAGAGGTTATACTATTATTTGTAAAACCTCTTCTCAGTATAATTTATATTTAATAGAATTAATAATTCAATGCATTAAATGATTATTTCTTTTTTAGGAGCTACGATTCCAGATTCAAGATAATCTAGGAATTCTCCAAATAGATTTTCCATTTCTGCATATGAGTTTAAAGTATTTAATTCTTTTTTAACTTTTGCTCCACCTTTAATACCCTTCATGTAGTATGCAGCATGTTTTCTCATTTCATGCACAGCTACTCTTTCAGGTTTAATTTCCATAAGTCTTCTTAGGTGAAGTAGACAAACGTCAATTTTTTCTCTTGGACTTGGTTCTTCGGTTAATTCTCCAGTTTCTAAGTACTTAACTGTACGATATAGCATCCAAGGATTTCCTAAAGCTGCACGTCCTATCATTACCGCATCACAATTAGTATCATCTAACATCTTTTTCGCAAGTTCTGGTGAAGTTACATCTCCATTACCAATTACTGGAATTTTTAATTCTTTTTTCACATCACGAATAACATCCCAGTTAGCTTTACCGCTGTACATTTGAACTTTTGTTCTACCATGGATAGCAATAGCACTAGCACCTGCACGCTCTGCATTTCTAGCGTTATCCATTATGTAAATATGCTCATCATCCCAACCCATACGCATTTTTACAGTTACAGGCTTAGAAACAGAATCAACTAATCTTGCAATTACTTCATATACCTTATCTGGATCAAGAAGTAATTTACTACCCGCATCAACTTTAGTAATCTTAGGTACTGGACATCCCATATTTAAATCAATAATATCAGCTTCAGTATTTTTGTCAACATACTTCGCCGCTTCTACTAATGTTTCAATCTCTCCACCGAAGATTTGTAAACTCAGTGGACGTTCTCTCGGATCGATATATAGCATATTCATCGTTTTTTTATTGTTAAATAAAATAGCTTTATCACTAACCATCTCAGCACAAACCAATCCTGCACCGAATTCTTTTGCTGTTAAACGAAATGCAGCATTACACACACCTGCCATAGGTGCTAAAACAACTCTATTTGGAATTTCGATTTCTCTAATTTTAAACATTCTTTATCCTTTCTTTTTACAATTTTTCTTTATATACACTTATAGGTTCTGTTATTTTTTCTAATGATTCTTTTATGTTTTTTCTGGCTATCTCTATACTGCCTGTCTCTTATACACATCTGACGCTGCCGACGATATGCAGTGTG
>CAMYEU010000200.1 GCA_947254465.1 uncultured Gemella sp.
ACACTGCATATCGTCGGCAGCGTCAGATGTGTATAAGAGACAGCTATTATAGAAAAGGAAAAACCTAAAGAAACACATAAGAGTGAAGCATTCGTAACAGAAAAACCAAAAGATATAGAAAAAACTGCTTCAACACTTGGTGAAGGAAACAATTTAATAGAAGAAAAAGCCACTCAAGAAAAACCTGTTTCAGGAATCGAAGGAAAAAATAATCTAGTAGAAGAGAAAAGTTCTATAGAAAAAGCTACGGAAGAGAAACCTAAAATTCGTAGAAAAAGATCTACAGATTCAGAAAGAGAATCTGTAAAGCGATTTGCAACTGATGATGATTTTGTGAAAATCTCAAAAGGTTTAATAACAACAGAAGATGGTAAAATTGATAATTTACTTTTTGGAAAAACGCCATTAAAAGCAAATGAAGATAAGGATGGAGATAGTGCGAAAAATGGTAGTGAAATTTATATTTATGAAAAAGATGGAAAGACTTACTATGGATATTATGGACATCCATTTTTAAAAGATACCGATGGTGATGGAATTACAGATCATGATCAAAGTGATTTAAGTAAATCAGGGGATGACGATAATTTCAAGTGGTATGTAACGGATCGTGATATGGCTATGTTTATGAAATTAGTATATCGTGATGATGAGTATATTAAAAAAGTTTTAAATAAAGATTATAAATGGACTGCTGCTGATAATAATGTAAAAGATGATCCAAAAGCCAAAAATGTGTATGAACTTATACATAATGAGTTTTCTCCATATTGGGAAATCGATAAGACTTATCATAATGCAAGTGGTCTTGATGCAGTATTATTTAAGAGTAAAAGTGCGTTGCCGATTTTACCAGATGGCTTAGTTCATGTTCTTGCGATAAGAGGAACTAAGGGTAGTGCGGATGTTGCTAATGACGGAGTTATTACAGCAGGACAAGATCCAAAGCAAGGTCAAGAAATAGAAGAAATAATAAAAGAGATAGGTATAAGAGAAGACATTAAGAATTTTTATATTACGGGACATTCTTTAGGAGGATATTTGACTCAACGCGCTGTAGTGAAGTTAAATAGGTTAGCTAATGAGGAAAATGGGAATTGGATTGATTCTGCGGCTATGAAGTATAGAAATTTTTACAATAATGTTTTTAAAAAAGCTACAACGTTTAATGCTCCAAAAATTAATGCTTCGAGAATAAGTGGTGATTTATATAAGAAAAGTATTTTAAGTAAGCAATTAGCAAAACAAGGAAAAATTAAACATTATGGAATGCGTGGAGATAAGTTTATAGGATTATTATATAACGATCCTGATGTTATGACCTACATAGAGGGTGGAGAACATAGTTCTAATGCTTATTTTTCAGCAATGTTGAATGATGATGATAATTTTAATATAGGTGAAAGAACTGGAGTTAGCGGTAAAGGGAAAGAAAATCCAATACTGAAAAACTTAAAAATAGCAGAGCCAACGGATGAAGAAGTAAGAAAAATAGTAAATGAGAATATAAAAATTTCATTGAAAGATCAAAATCCAGTAGAAATATTAGCATTAAATAAAATATCAAGAGAAGAAGTATTAAAAAAATTAAATTTAGATAATTTACCTAATACAGCAACATTGAATATAAATGTTCCTGATGAAATTCAACCAACAGCAGTAAATCATGTTTTACCAGTAACAATAAGTTATCTAGGAAAAACAGTAGATCCAAATATAAATGTAGTAGTAAAAGTATTACCAAATTTTGAGGAGTTAAAAGCTATTAAACAAAAAGCATCTGATGAGAAAGAGAAGAAAGTAGACACAGAGCATAAAACTGTGGAAACAAAAAAACGTTATGATGCAAAAAAAGTAGAGTTAGACACTAAACTACAAAAAGTTGAAGAATTGTTAAAAAATAGTACAGCCAAACAATCAGATATAAAAGTTTTAACTAAAGAATTGGAAATATTGCTGGAAGAATATAAAACTTCTGTTAGTGGCTTAAAATTAGATAAAACTTTATTAACAGATGAGATAGCAAAAGCTACGAATAAATTAGAAATGTTTAAAAATACAGATACTTCATCAAAACCAGTAGAAGTAGTAACTGAGTTTAATAGTCGAAAAGATAAATTGGTGAATGACTATAATAATCTTTTGAAAGAAGTTAAGGGTAATTTAGACATAATAGAAACTTACGATAAATTAGTGGAAGAAAAAAATAAATTGGCTAATTTGGAAAAAGATATACAAGAAGCTTCAGCTGTTTTAAATAAAACTCAAAAAGATTATTACGAACCAATTAAGAAAGCTTATGAACTTTATGAAGGAGATAAGCCTAACGCGGAATTATCTATTGAGAAAAATAATCTACCTATAAAAAATATTATATGGGAAACTGAATCAAATACTTCAAGTGCTGGCAATAAAGTGGAAAAGGTAAAAGTAGTATACAATGATGATAGTTTTGATTTAGTAGATGTAAATGTGAATGTCAAAGAATTGTATGGAGAAGTAGTTACAACAACTGAAGAAGAAAAACTGCCATTAAAAGTGATTTACACTGGTGATGATACAAAAGATTATGGTTATATTAGTGAAATTACTGGAAAAGATGGTAAAGTTGTTACAACTATAAAGTCAAGATTGAATAAAAAGACAAATAATGTAGAAGAAATAAGTAGAACTCCAGTAAGAACAGATGCTGTAAATACAGTTATTACAAAAGGACTTAAGTCTAAAATAGAGGAGATTAAAATCCCAAGAGGAGTTGTTTATGAAGAAGATGCTTCAGTAGAAAAAGGAAAAGATGTTGTAAAACGAGAAGGAGAAGATGGTAAAAATATTACGACAACGACGTATATTTTAAATAGTAAAACTGGAGAAATTACAGAGAAAGTAACTGTAGAGAACAAGGAAAAAATAGATAAACTTATAGTAAGAGGGACGAAAGAAGTAGTAAGTGAGTCTAAAGTTATAGAGGGTCCAACAGATTCGAAGGATAACTTTAATGAGGATAGCGCTATAGCAGTGCCATCGCAACCAGAAGCCCCAGGAAAACAAGAGAAACCAGTTCAACCAGAGAAAACAGGAAAAGAAGGAACACCGACAGCACCTGTAGAGGAGAAACCGAA
>CAMYEU010000201.1 GCA_947254465.1 uncultured Gemella sp.
ACACACTGCATATCGTCGGCAGCGTCAGATGTGTATAAGAGACAGCCTAAAATAATACCTTCTGATAAATGTCCTGTTGCTAAACCGATTAATGAACAAGCAATAATTGGTTGATGGAATTGGAATTGGTCTAAGATACTTTCCATACCAGCTAATAATGCAACAATAAGGACTAATACAACTGCTAGAATACTAAATTCCATAGTGTCCTCCTAATTTCTATTAAATTATAATTTTAAACCTTCACTTGATTTAGCTTCAATAAGTTTGAATAAATCTGATGGAGAATCGTTAGATACTTTACGAACATCAAATTTAACTCCTAAATCACGAAGTTTTTTATATACTTCTACATCTTCTTGATCTAATGATAATACATTGTTAATTTGAACTTTACCAACTGAGTGAGCCATAGATCCGATGTTTAATTCTGGAATCTCTACTCCTTTTTCAATTACTGCAAGTGCGTCTTGTGGTGTTTCAAATAATAATAACGCTTTTGTATCACCAAATCTTGGATCATTATAAACTTGAACAAGTTTATCTAATGGAATTACGTGTGCGCGTACTCCTGGAGGAGCTGCTTGCTCAATAAGTTTTTTACGTAATTCATCTTTTGATACTGAATCTGAAACTACAATAATTCTGTTTGGATGAGTTGCTTTTGTCCAGTTAGTAGCAACTTGTCCGTGTAGTAGACGAGTATCGATACGGGCTAATACAAAGTCTATTTTCCCGTTTCCTAATACTGTACCTTCTGGAATTTCTCCTTGAGGTGCTGCTTGTGTACTTTCAGCTACTTCTGCTTTTGGTTGTAGTTCTTCAGGGCGAACTTTTACTCCATCAATAGCTGTTGGTGTGATTGCTTTTGCAATCTCATGAGCTGTTGTCATAGTGAATCTACTAGCATATGCTTCAATAAGCATTGGTAAGTTCAATCCTGCTACGATTGCTCTTTTCTCTGGTGCTTCTTCAAATAACTTGTTAGCTTGGTTAAATGGACTTCCACCCCAAAGATCAACAAGGAAAAGAATTTCTTCAGAATCTACTTTAGCAATAGCTTCTTGAAGTTTTCTTTGCAAGTCTTCTGGTCCTTCACTCGGCATAAATACAACTGCTTCTACTTTTTCTTGTTCACCAAAAATCATAGAACCTGATTGTTTAATTCCTGCCGCGAATTCACCGTGACTCGCGATGATAATTCCTACCATCTTAGTACCTCCTTTTATTTATTACTTAATATATTATGACGTGTATACCTTTGCATACAAATAGATTATATCATTTATTATTTTTTTTGTAAATGTTTTAGGTTCTCACTTTACAATTGTTGCAATCGATTTCTATTTCTTTATTTTTAAACTATTATATATATTTTTTTACTATAAATATATATAATAGTTTAATTAACTTATGTAAGGGAAATTTTATTATATTTTTCTTATTCATTATGTTGATTTTTATTTTTAAAAATATAGTATGAAAATATTTTTTTCATACTTTCATAATATTACAATTGTTTTTTTATTAGATAGTACAATAAAAAATAATAACGCAACAGTCTATTGACACGTTGCGCTATTATATTATCATCTAAATAATTTACTTTATATTCTTTTCCGGAAACAGCATTTTTAATACATTTAATGATAATCTTCTTGATTTTCCTGAATGTGGATAAATATGCATCATCATCATAGGATTAAAATTAGCTTCTATAACTCCATAATTATTAGTAGTTACAGGTTCTTTTATATTAGAAATAATCAAATCTACACCACAAACTTTTGCCATCATAGCATCCGCTATTTCGACAGCTAGCTCTTTATAGTTTTCATGAACCTCATCTGTCATATCCACAGAATCTCCACCTGTACTGATATTTGAATTTTCTCTAAGATATGCTACTTCGTTCTTAGCTAGTATAGAATCAAAATTTAATCCTTGTTCAGATAATTGAAGTTTTTCAATTTCTCCAAGTTCGATTTTTTTCAGCGGTGTTTTCTTAGCATCTCCTCTTAGTGAATCCGAATTTTTTTGTTCAACCAATTCTCTTATTGTATGTTTACCATCGCCTACAACATTTGCAGGTACCCTTAATAATACAGCCTCTGTTTTTCCTTCAATAACAAAAAATCTATACTCAGTACCTTCAATAAATTCTTCAATTAGTATGTCTTTGTCTTCTTTAAGAGAAAATTCTATAGCTTTAGAGTAATTTTCTACTGAACTTGTTCCATTTTTAAAGATTGTTATACCTAGGCCAAAATTCGTGCTCTTCGGTTTTATAACTATCGGTTTATTTTTTATATAATTAAATTTCTGAACAGCTTCTTCTAAACTAGAAACTTCATATCCTTTTGGAACTCTAAGACCTTTTTCAGCTAATACTTTTTTAGTAACAACCTTATTTTCCATAATTAACGGAGAAATATAACTATCTTTACTTGTCATATTTCCATTTTTTACATATTCTACTCTTCCATTACTTTCTAAACGAATAAACTGATCATTTTCATCTATAACAGTAACTTTAATACCATTTTTTATTGCATCTTCAATTACAGCTTGTGTAGATAGTTCCATATTAGAATATGCATTTAATGAATAATACTCTCTTAAAGCATCCTCTTTGTACATTCTAGCTAACTTCATTCCAACTTTAGACATATCATTTTCTTTTTGATATTCTTTTAAAAGTCTAGCTCCTATAGTAAGTTCAGGATTTTTTATTTCTTCAATCTTCTCATCTATTAAATCAATATCGCTCTCTAGTAGACCTATTTTTTCTACCATGTCTTTCATTTGATTTAATAGCCACAGTCCCTCTTCTTCGTACTTAACTTTTTCCATTGGATGTGAAAGAGCTACATTCTCACTGTATTCATATCCTAAAGATTCAGAAGTATTTTTATCCACTTCTTCTAACCAAACTAGAGTTTTTATGAATAAATGTACAAATCTAATATCTTTTTCTAAAATACCAAATGGTGCAAATGGATTTAAATCAAATAATCTAAATTCAATATACTTAATTCCTTGATCCGGGAATTTTTTGATAGTATTAGCCTGTCTCTTATACACATCTCCGAGCCCACGAGACATCTCAGGATC
>CAMYEU010000202.1 GCA_947254465.1 uncultured Gemella sp.
AAATAATATTATTTATTTTGAAGATTAAATGTTGGGGAGTATAATGTATTATCTTTAGGTGTGATAATATATAAGATTTTTATAGGTTATTATAATTAAGTAAAGAATTAAATAGTTTGGTTTGTCATATAATTTTACTTGAGGAAATGGAGGTTTTCAGAGGACTAGATTTAGAGAATTTACAAAAGAATTAGCAATAAATGTTGTTCTAGAATGTAGTAGACATCTAAACAGTAAGGTTAAAGATGAGGTTTATATAAGAGAGTTGGAGTTGGGAAAGTTTAATTTCTTGACTAAGGAAATAAGAGATTAAGGTTTATTATATTATATATGTAGTGTAAATTATGGAAACTTAACTGGAGAAGAAATAGTAATTTAGGTGTATCATGTATAATTAATTGTCTTGTTTTAATAGGAAAAGTGGTATAGGCTAGTTTTGGAATTATTTAAGGTTTGATGACAATTATTTACTAAAGCTATAGTGTTGATTATTCGAGAATAAAATGAATGTTTAGATGAAGTAGCTTAAGGAACTCCAGTGGTTATAGGATTATTAATTAATTTTTTTAATATTGAAAAAATATTATTCTTAGTGAAATTAATATGGTAAGAAAAAGGATTTTAATGAATTACTGATTATATAGCCTTCTGATATTATATTCAGATTATATATATGAATTATTGTTTACTATTTGACGTTACATAAACAAAAGCTATAGGAACAAGAGGAGGTTAAATTGTTAAAGTTTGTTTTTTAGTGTGATAACGAGATATCACACACAGCACAATTTATTAGAGCGTTGAGATATTTCGTGAAATTAGTATAATAAAAGGCTAAAAATCAAAAAATGATTTTTAGCTGAAATTTATTAGTCTTAATATTTTATCGTAATATGAGTAGTTATTTTCCAAGATATTTTTTTCTTCTTTTACAAGTTCAGGTTCATCGGTAATAATACCATCTGCAGGGCTTTGTAAGTATCTAGTAATTAAAGCTGGATCATTTATTGTCCAGACAAAAACTTTTTTGTTTTGTTTTTTAGCTTGTTCTACTAGACGATCTCTGTATGAGAAGTCTTCTATTACGAAAAAGTCGACAATACTTTGATGGAAGTTTCCAAATTGAAGAGGGATTACATAACCAGTTTCTAAATTTGGTGCCTTTGTTTCAAGTTCTTCCATAACTTTAGAATTAAGTGACATGAATTTATAATTTTCAAGTTTTAATCTTTTTATTTCTTCAATAAGAATGTCGACGTAGTTACTTGGTTCACCACCATGAGGTTTTAGTTCTATTACTAGATTCATATTTAAATCCTTAGCTTTATTTACAAATTCTTCTAAAGAAGGTATTTTACTAGTATGGTCTCCTTGTTTTATTTGTAGACCAACAACCTCATCGAAGTTCATGTCTTGAACTCGTCTATTAATTCCCGTTAATCTTTTAAGGTTATAATCATGCATAACTATAAACTTATTATCTTTAGTTAGTAGTATATCTAATTCTACGTAATTGGCACCTGCTTTTGAAGCACCTACAAGAGATTCGATTGAATTTTCTACACCTTTAGTAACATATCCACGGTGAGCTACTGTTTCAATATTTTTGTTAACTCCATTTCCATGAATATTAAAACCATTAATAAGAGTCGCACTAATAATTATGATAGTAGTAAGGGTTGCTACTAATCTTGATTTTTTCTTATTTTCGTTAAGGTTATTAACTAGCTTTTCAGAAATTTCATTTTGTTCTATTAAAACGGTTATTAGTATAGTAATAACTGTTACTTTTGAAATTACTCCAAGAAAGAAAATAATAGCACTAATCAATGAGAAAAATAGAGTTTGTACAATGGTATTATTTCCATTCCTATCAAAATACATACATATAAATGTTATTATAGCGATAAAAACACCTGCTAATGCAATATATATTGTTTCAAATAGGAACATAGTGAATAATAGTTTTCTTTTTCCAGTTTTTGTTAGTTTCCAGCTGGTTTTTATACTATCTAGAATCTTTTCGTCTCCGACAGCAGTAAGAGGAAGTGTGAAAATTAATCTAAGATTAAGATAGGCAAAAAATATCATTACTATTCCCCAAATGATAAGACCACTGTTAGTTTTCATTATTTCACTGCTAATAAATTTAGGGATAAATAGATTTTTAGCGAGAACTGATCTTACACCTAGATTTATTGTAGGAATAGTTATTATAAAATAAATAATAAAAAATAGAGTTTGAAAACCAGCTAGATTTTTTGTTTTATCCCATGCATTATTTAATATACTACGATATGAATATTGTCTATCGGTTAGTTGCCCATATATAGTAAAAGTAAGAAGAGAAAATTCTATAAACATTAAAAATGCTACTATAAGTATAAGAATATTTAATATTAAGAAACTATATGGATTTGTTAGTATACTTAGAATATTATTTTTATCTAAATGTTCTTCTCCTGCGAGGGTAAGGGCAAGTTGAAAAATTCTAGCAATAACCCATAAACCACAGACAAGGAGTAGCTGAATTATAGCTGCAATTGATATATAGGTAAACTTATAGCGATTTATATTTTTAAGAACATTAGAAAATAGATTATAAATTTTGAAATTCATTAAATGCTCACTTTCTAAAGTATTTTTTGCTATTAGATTATATCAAAAATAAGATTTCCAAGCAAGAAAATAAATAATTATTAAAACGTCTGTGGTAACGTTACTTTTTTTTGTTGACAAACTTTCGTATGTGAGTTAAAATAAAAAAGTAACGTTACCATCGTTGTTTGGTAAATGTTAAGAGTCATTATATAAAATTCAAAAAATAAAAAGGAGAAAGAACTATGGACTTAAAAAAAGTTGTAAAAGAAGTTGTAGAACATAGTGGTGGTGAGGAAAACTTACGCTCTGTTGTTCACTGTGCAACTCGTCTTCGTTTAGAATTAAACGATGAGAAAAAATATAATAAAGAAAAATTAGAAGATATCGAAGGTGTTAAAGGTGTATTCTTTAACAACGGTCAGCTTCAATTAATCTTCGGAAGTGGTCTTGTTCAACAAGTATATGCTAAATATAATGAAGTATATAAAGGTGGAGC
>CAMYEU010000203.1 GCA_947254465.1 uncultured Gemella sp.
CTACTTCTTTATTTTCTTTGAATTTAGCTTTATAAGTAATGGTTTTTACTCCCTCTACTCCTGCTGTTTTTTCTTTCTCTACACCTTTGTCTAAAGTTGCATCGTCCTGTTTAACAGTTTCAAATGGAATTGGTTGTGTTTCTGTGAATTCTTTTTCTACTTCCGTCACCACTGGTTTTGTTCCTACTAGAACTACTTTGTTTACTGGTTGTTTCGTTACTTCTTCTTTTACTTTCGTTCTAGTATTCGCTACTTCTTTATTTTCTTTAAATTTAGCTTTATAAGTGATAGTTTTTACTCCCTCTACTCCTGCTGTTTTTTCTTTCTCTACACCTTTGTCTAAAGTTGCATCGTCCTGTTTAACAGTTTTGAATGGAATTGGTTGAGTTTCCGTAAATTCTTTTTCTACTTCTTTCGCTACTGGAGGGATAGGTTTATTTTCTTCACCTCCTACTAGTGGAACTTTTTCAGATGATCTTCCAGCAAATTCTAAAACTTTATTATAACGATTAATTAATACATTCTTTTGAGCCTTATATTCATCTTTAATAGAAGTCACTAAATTCCTAAGAGTCTCAGCTTCTTCTTCAAAGAATGGATCAAAACTGTCATGATCATTATCATTAATATATTCGTCAGCTTCATCTAGTAATTTTTTAAGCTGTTTTTGATATCCCAACTGTTCAGCATCTGGAATCTCTTCATCTTCAGGTGGTATTTCGTTTTCAGCTTCAGCTGCTATTACAGTAGAATTACTTGACATACTAGGAACATTTAACGAAATGAACACTCCATTAAATAATAATAAAGAACCTGCGAATACCGCAATGTATTTCTTTTTATCCATACTACTTCTCCTTTAATTTATACTAATTTTCATATTTTATATAGAAACGACCACGTTCATTATAATATACAACAATACCCCTTTCAATAAAATAGCTAGGTATTTAATAAACGTTTTTTTAATATTTTTATATAATAGATATAATATTTTGATATTAACTATTATTTTAAATACTCTGAAAACTTAATAATGCTAACGCTTAAAATAGATTCTCTTTTATTTCTCACTCTATTCATCTTTATAAGAATAAAGCTTAAATATTATACAATTTATAGAGAATAAAAACTTATAATTCATATAAGTATTAAAAATATAATTGATAACTAGTATCATTTAGTATTTCTATTAATTGAGTAAGAATACTTGACTATACCTTTAAGATGATTTTTGTTAATTTAACATATAATAAGATTATAATCTTCAAATCATTAAATATCCTCATTTTTATCCGATATTTATTATTTTTCATTAAAGTTTATAAATCTATCTATAAACTAAGAGGAGATATGCTGATTTTTCACTGCATATCTCCTCTTTTATTTAACTAGTTATCTAATCATAAAAAAATTTTAATTTTAAAGTTATTTTCTTTTATCTTTAAAATATACTCTAATAAAAAATACTAAACAAATATCTAATATATCTAGAATACTAATATCTCAAGTATTTTCTCCGTTTTTTGTTAATACCTTCCTTATTTTTTCATACTATCGTCTTCTTTTGATAATTCTTGCTTAAAACTCATAATACTCTGTTTAAAAATTTCTGGGTTTCCCCCTTTTTCTTTTGCTTTCTAGTGTACGTCGTACCTCTAAGTTTCTTTTAATACCATGTCACACTTTGCAGTAGATGTATTTTAATCAACTTCATTACTTCTTGGTACGTCCTTGCGTACTCTGTACCTAACGTTTATATTCCCTGATTTATACAGATCAAAATTTGCCACTTCTCAGTTGAAACTAAAAATTTCTTTCGTCTCTTCGTTCCTCTAAAAGTAAGTCTTCGTTGCGTACGTTGTACGTAAGGATTTCGGCGTGCCTTTGGCACTAGAAATCCAAACGTACAACGCAAAAAAAGACTACCTTGCCTGGTAATCTTTTAAAGTATAATTAGATTTAATTTTTAAAGGGACAAAAGGGTATCCTAGCGATATGCTAGGATACATTAGAGCTAGACGACGTAGCCTTTTCCTACGCATTTCAAGCACTCTTTTGCCAAAAAAATTAGTTTAAATTCTTGTTGTATGTGTTGTTTAGTTGTGTGTGTATGTAGTATGTTATTGTTGTATGAAAAATTTTTATTAAACTAATTCTATAATAGCTGTTTCTGCACCATCACCTTTACGTGGTCCAACACGTAAAATACGAGTGTATCCACCGTTACGGTCAGCATATTTAGGTGCTACTTCTTCAAATAATTTTTTAAGAGCTAATTGACTCTTACCTTCTTCAGTTGCTACTGCAACAGGTTGGATGAATTTAGCTGCATTACGTCTTGCTGCTAGATCACCTTTTTTACCTAATGTAATCATTTTTTCTGCTAATGAACGAACTTCTTTCGCTCTTGTAACAGTTGTTTCAATTCTACCGTGTACTAGTAGAGCAGTTACTAAGTTTCTTAACATCGCTTTACGGTGAGCTGATGTACGTCCTAATTTTCTGTAACCCATTAGTGTGCCTCCTTGTTAGTATTATTCTTCTTTGAATCCTAGTTCTAACTCTTGAAGTTTAATTTTAACTTCTTCTAGAGATTTACGACCTAAGTTTCTTACTTTAATCATTTCTTGTTCTGTTTTGTTAGCTAATTCTTGTACTGTGTTAATTCCTGCACGTTTTAAGCAGTTATAACTACGTACTGATAAGTCTAATTCTTCAATTGTCATTTCTAACATTTGAACTTTGTTATCTTCTTCTTTAGCTACCAATATTTCAGCAGCTTTTGCTTCTTCTGACATTTCCATAAATAACTCTAAGTGCGAGATTAGAATTTTAGATGCTAATGCTAAAGCGTCGTTAGCTGTAATTGAACCATTAGTAGTAACGTCTAAGATAAGTTTATCAAAGTCAGTGCTTTGTCCTACCCTAGTTTTTTCTACTGTATAGTTAACTTTTGATACTGGTGTGTAAATTGAATCGATTGGAATAACTCCGATTGGTAAGTCACGTTTTTTGTTTCCATCAGCTGGTACAAATCCACGTCCTGTCTCTTATACACATCTCCGAGCCCACGAGACATCTCAGGATCTCG
>CAMYEU010000204.1 GCA_947254465.1 uncultured Gemella sp.
ACACACTGCATATCGTCGGCAGCGTCAGATGTGTATAAGAGACAGGTATCTAGTAGGTAGTTATCTTTTTCATAGATAGCTTTGATAGTTTCTTTAGTTTGTTCGTCATTAGCAAAGCCAGCTTGGAATTTATCTTTAATCTTAGTCAGTACGTCACCAGTAACTTCAAAACGTCCAGTTTCTTTTAAATCTTTCATAAGCTTAGCGATATATTCATTATCACAACCGCTAACGTAGTAAAGTAGACGTTCTAAGTTACTAGAAATTAAGATATCCATACTTGGTGATACTGTTTTTAAGAAGTCTCTGTTTTTATCATATACACCAGTTGTTAAGAAATCATAAAGTACATTATTGTTGTTACTTGCACAGATTAATTTATTAACAGGTAAACCGATTTGTTCAGCATAGTAACCAGCAAGAATGTTACCGAAGTTACCAGTAGGTACAACAAAGTTTACTTTATCGTTTAATTTAATTTTGTTTGTATTTACTAAATCTAGGTATGAAACAACGTAGTAAACTACCTGAGGAATAAGACGTCCGATGTTGATTGAGTTTGCACTTGATAACTTAATGTTTTTAGAAAGTAATTCTTTTTTGAATTCTTCATCAACAAATAGTTCTTTAATTCCACTTTGAGCATCGTCAAAGTTTCCGTGAATTGCACAAACTTTCGTATTTTTTCCTTCTTGAGTTTGCATTTGTGTTTTTTGTACTGTACTTACACCATCGTTAGGATAGAAGACCATGATTTTTGTTCTATCTACATCCTTGAAACCTTCTAAAGCTGCTTTACCAGTGTCACCACTAGTTGCAGTTAGGATAAGAATGTCATTTTTATCTTCTACTTTAGTAAGTGCAGTTTTTGTTAGTTGTGGAAGAAGTGATAGACCAACATCTTTAAATGCGCTAGTAGGTCCATTGAATAATTCAAGGATATATCCATCTTTTAACTCTACTAGAGGAGTTATGTTTTCATGAGAGAATTTTCCTCTATACGCTTCTTCAACACAGTTTTTAATTTCTTCATCACTGAAATTAACAAAAAGTCTTAGGACAGCTTCAGCCACTTCGTAATAACTTTTTCCGATTAGTTTTTCTAAGTCTAGTTTATTCTTTCCTAAATCTCTTAAAACGAAAAGTCCACCTTCTTCACTTAAACCTTGAAGAATAGCTTCACTTGGATTTAATTTTCTATTAATATCTCTTGTACTTTCGTAAATCATTTAAAATCTCCTTGCTTTATCGATGTATATATGATACAATGTTCTTTGTAAAAATACAAGTGTTTTTTATAAAAAGAACCTTAAAATTTTTTATAACTATAATTTTACACCAAAATAGGTTATAAAAACAGTCAAAATAATCAAAAAAATGAAATTTTTTGAAAATTCTTGATATTAAATAATTGACATGGAAAAAATACTTGATAAACTTTTAAATATAATTGAAAATAAAAATTGAATTTAGGAGAAAATAACTATGAAGATAGCGATTTTAGGATATGGAACTGTAGGTAGTGGAGTTTATGAGATAATAACAAATGGAAATACAGAGGAATTAAAGAAATTAGAAGTGAAAAGTGTTTTCGCAAGAAGTCGTGATAAAATGCATCTTGCTACTGATGATATTAATGAAATTATTAATGATGAAGAAATCTCGGTAGTTGTTGAATGTCTTGGTGGACTTAATCCTGCATATGACTTCATAAAGAGATCTTTAGAGAATGGGAAACATGTAGTTACAGCAAATAAAGCTGTAGCTGCTAAATATTTAGATGAATTTGTTGAATTAGCTGAGAAAAATAATGTAAAGTTTATTTTTGAAGCTAGTGTAGGTGGAGGGATTCCTTGGCTTGTAAACTTAGAAAGAACTAGACGTGTTGATGAAGTAAAACGCGTATATGGTATCTTCAATGGAACAAGCAACTTTATTCTTGATAATATGTATAGAAATAATCAGGAATTTAATTCTACACTAAAAACAGCACAAGAGTTAGGGTATGCAGAAGCTGATCCAAGTGCTGATGTTGATGGTGGAGATGTTGTGAATAAGATTATCTTAAGTAATGCACTTGCTTTCGATATTCATGTTCAACCTGATTTTCCAACATATTCTATGAGAAACATTACTAAAAATGATATTGATTACTTAAAACAATATGATTTAGCTGTTAAATATATTGGAGAAACAAATGTAGAAGACGGGAAGTATGAGACTTCTGTAATGCTTTCTATCTTTGGAAAAGAGTCTCAAGAAGCGGCAGTACCATTAAATAACAATATTATTTCTCTAGACGGATCATTCATCGGGGAACTTAAGTTTTATGGACAAGGTGCAGGGAAATTTCCAACAGGTAATGCAATTGTTCAAGATATAGTTGACATTAATGAAGGATCAACAAGGGTTGATGTTGTAATTAAGAATAATCTATCTTATTCAGAAGAACTGACTAGAAGAAATTATTTAGTTCGTTCATCAGTAGAGTTATCAGGAGAATTAGTAGAGAGTGTAGAAGAATATAAAGGTAACTTCTATGTTAAAACAAAAGAAATTTCATTAAAACAACTTACGGATTTAGTTGCTGAAGTGAAAGAAAAAGATAGCAAATTTGTTGTTGCTAAGTTTCATAAATAATCGTTATATAAAATAAAATGATTATTAGAAATAAAATTTAGATTTTTCAGAAAATTCATTGATTTTTTTGTAAATAGTTATATAATATATATTAGTGATAAATTATACAAATAATATTAATAGAAAAAGGAGAAAAGATGGTTAGAGTATCAAAATTTGGTGGAAGTTCGGTAGCGAGTGCTGAACAGTTTAAAAAAGTTAAGAATATTGTGGAACTTGATGATGCACGTCGTTTTGTTGTAGTAAGTGCTGTAGGGAAAGCAAATAAAGAAGATAATAAGGTAACAGATTTATTATACTTATGTTATGCACATACTAAGTATAATATAAATTTTGATAATATCTTTAAAATGATTGAAGATAAATTTATAGCTATTAAAAATGAATTAAACCTGTCTCTTATACACATCTGACGCTGCCGACGATATGCAGTG
>CAMYEU010000205.1 GCA_947254465.1 uncultured Gemella sp.
ACGATTATTGGAATAAATCTATTGATTGTTTCAGTAGTTAGTGCATGTATTGTAGAATTAAAAAAGACAATAAAAAATAACCATCTTTAAACTTTGGCATAGGGTAAGATAGTTATTTAATAATTACATATTCGAGCCACCGTCTTTTAAGTTAGTCGTTTGTTTTTCAAAGTCAAAGACTGAAGAAAAATATTACGAATAATTTATACTACGACTACTATAATTTCTACGAACGTAGTGAGTTAAGAAATTATTAGTAAAGTCAGTGCAAACGGCTATTTCCTCCATATCTTACCATATATGAAGAAAGAAATCAAAGATTTTAATAAAAATCCCCACCGAAAAATTATTAGTGGGGAAAATGTCAGGGTATAAATTTGTATTTATTTTGTATTTAGTTTTTAAAAGTAAACTATATCAAGTTTCTTGGTGAATATATTACTTTATTTTTACTCATCGAGCTTTTAGATACTAAAATATTTTATTTATAAATAAAACATTATTGAAGTATTATTCCCCTAAATATTTAATATATATTTGACATGGATTCCATTCGTCCCATAAGGTAGGGAAACATTCTAATTCTTTATAACCCATTGCAATATAGAATTCATTAGTAATATCATATTCTTTGTAGTGTCCCATTTTTACAGTTTTTACCTGTGAGTAGGAATATCCAAGATTTTTTGCCATATTTTCGAATTCTGTATTTAGTTTTGTTCCAATTCCCATCCTATGAAATTTTTTCTTTATACCCATTACAAAAATATCTGCAGTATCCTTACTTGTTGCGTTTAATACGATAAAACCTGCAACTTCATTATCTGCATAGCAAGCCAAAAACGGTTTATCTTGTGAATCTTTAATATACTCTTTTGTACTTTCAGGTAGACCAAACCATTCAGGAAGGTCGTAAAGGACCTCTTTTGATATTATTTCTTTTTCTTTCTTGTCTATTATTTTTTTAATTATTAAATCCATATTATTTTCCTTTTAAAATTATAATTCCGTTTAATTATAACACAGATAATAAGTATCATACAAGTAGTCACAAGAAATTGAAATGTTGCTATTTTGATAAAATTTGGTGTTGAATGTATTATCTCTTTTATAGTATCTTTGTTATTTTCATTTTCTTTTGATAAACAGTAAACTTATTCATTGAATCTAGGGATTCTTTAAAGTGTATAGACGATTATTGGAATAAATCTTTTGATTGTTTCAGTAGTTAGTACATGTAGTGTAGCATTAAAAAAGACAATAAAAAATAACCATCTTTACGCTTTGGCTTAGGGTAAGATAGTTATTTAATACTAAAATATTCGAGCCACCGTCTTTTAAGTTAGTCATTTATTTTTCAAAGTCAGAGACTGAAGAAAAATATTACGAATAATTTATACTATGACTACTATAATTTCTACGAATGTAGTGAGTTAAGAAATTATTAGTAAAGTCAGTGCAAACGGTCGCTTTTATAGTCACATTTTAACATATACGAGGTAAGAAATCAAAGATTTTAATAAAAAGACCCCACCAAAAATTATTGGTGGGGTTTAGTTTATATAATATTTCTTAAAGTCAGTTATAGCAAGGTTTCTTGACTTTTAAAAGCTACTCCCATTCGATCGTTGCAGGAGGTTTACTTGTAATATCGTAGACTACGCGGTTAACGTGAGCTACTTCGTTTACGATACGAGCTGAAATCTCTTCAAGTACTTCAAATGGAATGTGAGCCCAGCTTGCTGTCATACCATCGATACTTGTTACGGCACGAACTGCTACTGTATAGTCATATGTACGAACATCTCCCATAACTCCTACTGAACGAATGTCTGGAAGACATGTGAAGTATTGCCAGATTTCTCCTTCTAATCCACGTTTAGCGATAACATCACGTAGGATGAAATCACTGTCACGAACGATTTGAAGTTTTTCTTCTGTTACTTCTCCAAGAACACGGATACCAAGACCTGGTCCTGGGAATGGTTGACGCCAAACGATTTCGTGAGGAAGACCAAGAGCTTCACCTAATGCACGAACCTCATCTTTGAATAGAGTGTTAAGTGGCTCGATTAGAGAGAAACGCATATCTTCTGGTAATCCACCTACGTTGTGGTGAGATTTGATTGTTTGTGCATTCTTAGTTCCTGATTCGATAACGTCAGTGTAAAGAGTACCTTGAGCTAAGAATGGAACATCGTGAAGTTTAGCGCATTCTTCATCAAATACATAAACGAATTCATTACCGATAATTTTACGTTTTTGTTCTGGGTCACTTACACCTTTAAGTTTTCCAAGGAATCTTTCTCTAGCATCGACTTTGATTAGATTCATGTTGAATCCACCCTCGATTTCTTTACTGAAGGTGTTCATTACAGCTTCGGCTTCACCTTTACGAAGTAAACCATGGTCGATAAACATACAGATTAGTTGATCTCCGATTGCTTTGTCTAGTAGAGCTGCTACAACAGATGAGTCTACACCACCAGATAGTGCACAAAGAACTTTTTGATCTCCAACTTCTGCACGAATTTCTTCAATTTTTTCATCGATGAAGTTTTGGATAGTCCAGTTTTCAGTACATTTACATACGTTACGGATGAAGTTTTTAATTAAGTCATAACCGTATTCTGAGTGACGTACTTCTGGGTGGAATTGGAAGCAGTAGAAGTCTTTTTCTACGTTTTCAGCCGCAGCGATTGGGCAGTTATCACTTGTCGCCACAACTTTGAATCCTTCAGCAAGTTCAACAACTTTATCAGAGTGACTCATTAATACTTGTTGAGAAGCAGGAGTACCTTCGAATAATTTAGCTCCTGGAGTTACATCGACATTGTGAGCACCGTATTCTCTACTTGTAGCAGATTCTACTTTTCCTCCTAGTTTGTGTTGCATAAGTTGCATTCCGTAACAAATTCCTAACACAGGAATACCTAGATTGAAAATCTCGTCATCGATTGTAAGAGAGTTTTCTTCATATACTGAGTTAGGGCCACCTGAAAGGATAATTCCTGTCTCTTATACACATCTCCGAGCCCACGAGACATCTCAGGATC
>CAMYEU010000206.1 GCA_947254465.1 uncultured Gemella sp.
AAACAAGACTTACACAAACCAATTCCAGTAGAAAAACAAGTTATGATTCTTTATGCTTTAACTCACGGATTCTTAGATGATGTAGAAGTTAAAGATATTCACAGATTCGAACAAGAATTATATTCATACTTAGATGCTCATGAAAATGAAGCAGTTAAGCACATTATTGAAACAAAAGACTTACCATCAACAGAAGTTATGGATGAAGTAATCGCTGCATTCAAAAAAACTTTTGCCTAAGATGATAAGTAGTAGAGTAAAGGTGGTGAACTAATTGGCGTCACTAAGAGATATTAAAAACAAAATCAATTCTACTAAGAAAACTAGTCATATTACAAAAGCAATGGAGATGGTTTCAACATCTAAGCTTTTAAAAGCACAATCAAACACGCAAAAATTTAATCCATACATGCAAAAAATGCAAGAAGTGATGGGGACAATTTTTGGAAAAAGCTCTAGTATTAAACACCCTATGTTAGAAAAAAGAGAAGCTAAGAAAACTCTTTATGTGGTAATTACTAGTGATAGTGGTTTATGTGGAGGATTCAACTCAAACGTTATTAGAAACTTTGTTAATACTGTTAATGAAAGACATGCTAATAGCGAGTATGGTATTGTTGCTATAGGTAACTATGGAGCAGAATTCTTTAGAAAAAATGGCTATAATGTAGTTGATAGTTATAGAGATATACCAGATGAGCCAAGTTTCACTCAGGTTAAACAAATTACTAATAAAGTAGTAGGATACTTTATTGATAAAGAATATGATGAAATTTATTTACATTATAATCACTTTGTTAGTATGATTCAACAGGTTGTAACTGAAAGTAAAGTTCTTCCTATTGACAATACAGACAAATTCGCAAATTCTGAAGAGCAACAACCTACAGGAGCTTACGAATTTGAGCCTGGTGAGACAGCTGTACTAGATGTAATACTACCTCAATATGCTGAAAGTATGATTTATGGAAGTATATTAGATAGTAAAGCTAGTGAGCATTCTGCAAGAAAAACAGCAATGAAAAATTCGACTGATAATGCAGGAAATATTATTGATACACTTACGATTAAATACAATCGTGCAAGACAAGCTGCAATCACTCAAGAAATTACTGAGATTGTAAGTGGAGCAGCAGCAACAAAATAGTAATGAGAAAGGAGAAGCTATTAAGTTAGCATACAACATATGAATAAAGGTTATATTCTCCAAGTTATGGGACCTGTAGTAGATGTTAAATTCGAATCAGGGCATATGCCAAATCTATTAAACGCTTTAGAAGTTTACATAGAAAAAGGCGATGGGAAAAAAGAAAAATTAGTTCTTGAAGTTTCTCTAGAAATTGGTGATAACGTAGTAAGAACAATCGCTATGTCATCTACTGATGGATTAAATAGGGGAGCAGAAGTAGTAGATACAGGAGCACCAATTACAGTTCCTGTAGGTAACTACACATTAGGTCGTGTCTTCAACGTATTAGGTGAAGCAGTAGACCACGGTGAAGAAGCAGGAGCAGAAGTTCGTAAAGATTCAATTCACAAAGAAGCTCCAACATTCGAAGAATTATCAACTCACGTTGAGGTTCTTGAAACAGGTATTAAAGTTATCGACTTACTTGCGCCATATATTAAAGGTGGTAAAATCGGTCTTTTCGGTGGTGCGGGAGTTGGTAAAACAGTTCTTATCCAAGAACTTATCAACAACGTTGCGCAACAACACGGTGGATTATCAGTATTCACAGGTGTAGGTGAGCGTACTCGTGAAGGAAATGACTTATACTATGAAATGAAAGATTCTGGTGTTATTAACAAAACAGCCATGGTATTCGGACAAATGAACGAACCACCAGGTGCTCGTATGCGTGTAGCATTAACAGGATTAACAATGGCGGAATACTTCCGTGATGAAGAAGGACAAGACGTACTTCTATTCATCGATAACATCTTCCGTTTCACACAAGCAGGTTCTGAGGTTTCTGCGTTATTAGGACGTATGCCATCAGCCGTTGGTTATCAACCAACACTTGCTACAGAGATGGGACGTTTACAAGAACGTATCACATCAACTAAAAAAGGTTCTGTTACATCTATCCAAGCGATTTATGTACCAGCCGATGACTATACTGACCCGGCTCCAGCGACTACATTCGCTCACTTAGATGCAACAACTAACCTTGAGCGTGCGTTAACAGAGATGGGTATCTACCCAGCCGTTGACCCACTTGCTTCTACATCTAGAGCATTAGCTCCTGAAATCGTAGGAGAAGAACACTATCAAGTTGCGACTAGAATTCAAAGAACTCTTCAAAAATATCGTGAATTACAAGATATTATCGCCATCTTAGGTATGGATGAGTTAAGTGATGAAGATAAGAAAACAGTTGATAGAGCACGTCGTGTTCAATTCTTCTTATCTCAAAACTTCCACGTAGCTGAACAATTCACAGGTCAACCTGGTTCATACGTACCAGTATCTGAATCAGTACAAGCATTCAAAGGAATCCTAGATGGTAAATATGACCACATTCCTGAAGATGCATTCCGTCTAGTTGGTGGAATTGAAGACGTATTAGAAAAAGCTCGTAAACTAGGAGTAGAAGTATAATACAAATAGGAGGTAAATAAATGAATACTTTAAGTGTAAGCATTGTTACTCCTAATGGAGAAGCTTATAGCGCTAAAGAAGCTTCTATGGTTGTATTGGGAACTACAAGTGGACAACTTGGTGTAATGGCTAACCATGTTCCTATGGTTGCATCATTAAAGGTTGGTCCTCTTAAAGTGATTTTTCCCGATGGACGTGAAGAATATCTAGCTGTAAGTGAAGGATTTGTGGAAACACATAAAGGCGAAGTAACTATTATAGTTCAAACAGCAGAATTAGGTAAAGACATCGATGTTGAGCGTGCTAAAAGAGCATTACAACGTGCAGAAGATCGTCTTGCTAAAAAAGAAGAAGGTCTTGATGTAAGACGTGCAGAACTAGCTTTAGCTAAAGCTTGTGCTCGTCTGAAGATAGCTGAACAATTATAAGAAAAAATGTAGTTCATATT
>CAMYEU010000207.1 GCA_947254465.1 uncultured Gemella sp.
ACGAGATCCTGAGATGTCTCGTGGGCTCGGAGATGTGTATAAGAGACAGCCTTCGTTTTGCCCACCAGTTCTATAGCTAGCTACATATCTATTATTTTTAAGGTATTCTCCGATATTTTTTCGTAGTATACCAGAACCTAAACCATGAATAATAGTAAATGTATCATAACCTTGAAGTATTACTTTATCCATATAGTTTTCAATCTCTCTTATGGCTTCTTCTGTATTTAATCCTATTACATTAATATCAATACCCACTTTTTTACTACTTACACTACTTGTGCTTACATATCTTTTAGCAATTTCTGGTTCACTTTCGATTTTTCTAACTTCTTTTTTCTTGATATTTAGTTTCATAGCTCCCATTTTTATTTGCAGGGTATTTCCTGAAATTTCTAATACAGTCGCTCTTTGATTATAACTTAGTACGAGCACATCATCACCAACCTGTATTTCACTATTATTAAATTTAGGTTGACTTTCTAATTTTCTTTGTAGTTTTATTTTATTCTTGCTCTTATCCATAGAATGAAGTAACTCATTAAGTTCATGTTGTTTTAAAGAAGTATTGTCTTTAAATTCTTTATAAATTTCAAGCATCTCTTCTTTTTTCTCTTCTATTTCTTTATTTAATTCTAGACTTAAATCATTGTACAGACTTTCTTTATATTCTTCATATTTCTGTAGGTTTGTTTCAAGAGTTTCTTTAACTTCATCAATTTCATCTAAAGATTTATTTATATATTCTAATTTATAATCATATTCTCTAATACTTTCCGATAGTTTATCTATGAAGAGATTGTTCTCTTTTGTATTAACTTCTAATAACGAACTTGCTTCATCTATAATAGATTGCTCCAAACCTAATTTAGCAGAAATATTTATCGCATTAGATTTCCCTGGTAATCCTATAATAAATCTATAGGTCGGTTTTAATTTCTCAAAATCAAATTCCATAGATGAGTTTTTATAATACTCTGATTCGAAACAATAGTTTTTAATTTCTGGGTAGTGCGTTGTACATAACATCGTTGCATTTAGATTCTTGAATTTTTCTAATAATGCAATTGATAGCACAGCACCTTCACTCGGATCAGTTCCTGAACATAATTCATCTAATAAAATAATACTCTTATCGTTAGTTTTATTTAATATATCAATTATATTAGTCATATGTGAAGAAAAGGTAGATAAGTTGTTCTCGATTGATTGCTCATCTCCAACATCTACAAATACATCTTCAAAGAATCCGACTGTTGATTCCTCTAATGCTGGAATATAAAATCCTAAATGTGATAAGTACACACATAATCCAACTGTTTTTAAGATTACAGTCTTACCTCCAGTGTTAGGACCAGTTATTATTAGTGAATTTCCTTTATTGTCTAGAATAACATCATTTTTTACAACTAAATCTTTATCAATTAATGGATTATATGCTTTCTTTAGATTAAGTTCTTGTGAATTTACTATGTTTTGTTTATTAAAGCCATTTCTAGTACAAAAGTTCATTTTTGAAAAAATAAACTCTATTTGCGAGAAGTTCCAAAGTGAATTTATAAGTTCATCAGCTTTTTCTTTAATAACTTCTGAAGCTTCTTTTAAAATTCTAAGTATTTCTTCTCTTTCTTTACGTCTTAGTATTCCGATTTCATTATTAATCTCTACATTTTCTTTTGGTTCAACATAAAAAGTATTACCCGAAGCACTCTCGTCATGGATAATTCCACCAAAATCATTTTTATATTCTGGTTTTACTAAAATAACATCACGGTCATTTCTCTTTGTAACAATTGCTTCAGTTAATTTTTTAACATTTGAACGTAAGATATTTTTTAGAATTTGATCACTTTTATTTTTCAACTTAGAAATATTTACTTTGATATTTTTCAGTTCTAACGAAGCGTCTGGTCTTATATAACCATCCTCATCTATTATTCTATCTAGATATCTTTCAAGATCACTAAAATCATCTAGTTTAACAACATATTTTGTTAAACTAGGATAGTTAGCATGTTCTTGTAATTTAATATTCTCAAATCTTCTAGAAAATCTATCATAAGTTATAATATTCCTTAATATATAGAAGAGTTCCTTTTCTGAAAGGACACTATCAATTTTAGCTTTCTTAACACTAGCATTATAATCAAATATTTTTAATTTGAATTCATTTGGATATTTTCTTAGTAAGTCATATCCTTCTTCGTTTTCTTTATGAACTTCTACTAATTTCTCATAATTTGTTATATATTCTAAATTTTTTATTTTTTCATAAGATAACTCTGAAAAACAATATTTCTCTACATCTTTTAAAACTAAGTCTAAATTAAGTTTCTTTTGAGTAATTTTATTCAATCTAATCTCACTCCTTCTATCTATATCTACATACTTTATCTTTTTATAACACCAACTATTATACACTAAATACAAGCATTAAACAATTTCTTTCGATTAAAATCATAATCTGGTTTAAATATACAAAAAATTCGAAGCACTTTTCATACTCCGAATTTTTCAATTATTTATTAAAGAATAAACTAATAAACTGTTTTGATAACACTGGCGTGTTTTGTATTATGTAGTCTGGTAAAACTGAATCCTTAAATATCGCTATCTTCCAATCTGGTGTAGGCAATACTGTTACTAGATATAACACTACAAAAACTATTAAATAAATTTCTACAAATCCTAAAATAGCTCCTAAATATCTGTCCGTTATTTTTATTAACGGTAATTTTCTAACAACTCCTAATGTTTGTGCTAGAATTTGTATTATTAATCGGATTACAATAAATAATACAATAAATGAAACTATTCGATAATATGCAGTTGGAATATTTAATCCTTTATATATTCCTTCTAAACCATCTGTAACATCAGTTGGAATTGGTATCATACTTGTAAATAAATATGCTAATCTTGAACTGAATAACATTGATACTACATACCCTATTACAATTGTTCCTAGATAAAAAATTTGCATGATTAGCCCACGTTTGTATCCCTGTCTCTTATACACATCTCCGAGCCCACGAGACATCTCAGGATC
>CAMYEU010000208.1 GCA_947254465.1 uncultured Gemella sp.
CCTGAGATGTCTCGTGGGCTCGGAGATGTGTATAAGAGACAGGAATTATTGTTTCAAAAATTGAACACCCATCTGTTTTAGAATCTTTTAGAGAACTGGAAAGAAGAGGATTTATACTAGACTATTTAAATGTTGATGAAGATGGAGTAATCGACTTAAATCATTTAAAAACTTTGCTAACAAAAGAGACAATTTTATTAAGTGTAATGCAGGTTAATAATGTTTTTGGAGCAATTCAACCGATTGAAGAAATTTTAGAAATATTAAAAGATTATCCTAAGGTACATTTCCATGTCGATGGGGTACAGGGGGTATTAAAAGATAAAATAGATTTATCGAAAGTTGATAGTTATGCTATTTCTGCGCATAAGTTTCATGGTATAAAAGGTGTTGGTGTTCTATATTTAAAATCTAGAAGAACAGTTCACAATATTACTTTTGGTGGTGGTCAGGAAGATGGATTGCGTAGTGGAACGGTTAATGTTGCTGCTGCAGCGAGTCTTGCGAAAGCTCTAAGATTATCACAAGAAAAAGTGGATGCTGTAAAAGTAAAGCATAAAGAATTTAAGACTATGATTGTTGATGGATTTTCAGGATACAATCATATTGTAATCAATTCTCCATTAAATGAAAAGTATACTGATTCAATTATAAATATAAGTTTACCTAAAATCAAAGGAGAAGCGATTGTTAATGCCCTTAATGAAAGGGGAATAATGGTCTCAACAACAAGTGCGTGTTCATCTAAAACTTTCCATCTTAATGAGGCTCTATTCGCAAGAGGATTATCAAGAGAGAATATTGAGGGAAGTATTCGAGTGAGTTTTTCAAATGAAACTACTAAAAAGGAAGTAGAAACATTTATCGAAGTGTTTATTGATGAATATAATAAAAAATTTAAAGAGGTAATTGAAAGTGGAATTTAGTCATATTATAGTGAGATATGGAGAACTTACTCTGAAGTCTGGTAACAGAAATGAGTTCTTAAAAAAATTAACAAAAAATATACGTTATAATCTTCAAGGATTAACAGGTTTTCATGTTCAAACAAAAAGAGATAGAATGTATATACATCTAGACCATAATGAAGATGTACAGGAGATTATGGAAAGATTAAAGAAAGTTCCAGGGATTCACAACTTTTCTCCGGTATTAAGAGCGGGATTAGATGTTGAAGAAGCTAAAAAAGTTATTGATAGACTTCTAGAAACTAAGTTAGATAAAGAATATAAATTTAAAATCCAAACAAAACGACCAAATAAAAACTTCCCACATAATACAAACGAATTAAACAATGTATTTGGAAGTCATGTTCTAATTAATTATAAGAATTTAAAAGTAAATGTTAAACAACCGGATTTTGTAATTAATGTTGAAGTGCGAAGTGAAGGAATCTTTATCTTTACCGACTTTATTAAAGGGGTAGGTGGATTCCCGGTAAATACATCTTCTAAAGCATTGTTATTATTATCTGGAGGAATTGATTCACCAGTAGCTGCTCATACACTACAGGTGAAAGGGGTAGAAGTTGAAATGATTCACTTCCAATCACCACCATTCACTTCAGCAGAAGCTTTACAAAAGATTTTCGATTTAACGATTAAACTTAGTCAAGTTGTAGGTAAAATTAAACTTCATGTTGTAAACTTTACTAAGTTACAAACAGAAATTGTAAAACGTGTACCTTCAAATTATACAATGACTTCAACTAGAAGATTTATGTTGCGTATCGCTGAAGAAGTAGCGAAGAAAGAAGGATGTTTAGCTATTGCTACAGGAGAATCACTTGGTCAAGTGGCATCGCAAACGCTTGAGTCAATGAATTGTATCAATGAGGTAACTAATTTACCAGTATTACGCCCATTATTAACTATGGATAAAGTTGATATAATTAAAATTGCACAAGAAATTGATACTCTAGAAATTTCTAATTTGCCATTTGAAGATTGTTGTACAATCTTCACACCAAAAGCACCAAAAACTAAGCCGAGATTAGAAAAAATCAAAGCTTATGAGGCGCGAGATGACTATTCAGATCTTATTGCTGAAACACTAGCTAGTGTGGAAACATATTTATTTGATAAAAATGGTAGAGTAGTTACGCAAGATATGAGAGAAAAAGAAGTTAAAAAAGAAGAAAAAGAAGATTTTTCTGAATTATTATAAAATAGAAAGTGAGATAATTAATGGAAAAAAAAGTAATAGTAATTGGAGCTGGTTTAGCAGGAAGTGAAGCTGCTTGGCAACTAGCAAAACGTGGTGTTAAGGTGGATCTTTATGAGATGAGACCTAAAAAAATGACACCTGCACACAAGACTCAAAATTTCGGAGAATTAGTATGTTCTAACTCATTAAGAGCGAATAATATAACTAATGCTGTTGGTCTTTTAAAAGAAGAAATGAGAATGTTAGATTCTATTATAATTAAATGTGCAGATGCGACACAAGTACCTGCAGGTGGAGCATTAGCTGTAGATAGAGATAAATTCTCAGAGATGATTACTGAAACTATTAAAAATCATCCAAATATTAATGTAATTGGTGAGGAGTTACCAACTATACCAAAAGGAGATATTCCTGTAATAGTTGCGACAGGTCCGCTTACATCAGATGCATTGAGTCAAGATATTAGAAAATATACAAAACAAGATGGATTATATTTCTATGATGCAGCAGCGCCTATCATTGAAAAAGATTCGATAGATATGAATAAAGTTTATCTTAAATCAAGATACGATAAAGGTGAAGCTGCGTACCTAAACTGTCCGATGACAAAAGAGGAATTCACTAATTTCTACAATGAATTAATAAATGCAGAAGCAGCTCCTCTAAAAGAATTCGAGAAAGAAATTTATTTTGAAGGATGTATGCCTTTTGAAGAAATGGCTAAACGTGGAGAAAAAACGTTATTATTCGGACCAATGAAACCAGTAGGTTTAGAAGATCCAAAAAC
>CAMYEU010000209.1 GCA_947254465.1 uncultured Gemella sp.
GGGCTCGGAGATGTGTATAAGAGACAGGGATTTGATATTGAAAAATGTTAAAGTAAATATTAAAAAAGAAAAAAAGGAATATGAGGAGGGCGTGTTATAAATGAAGATAGCGGGTGATTTAAACAATCCTAAAATTATGCTAGTTCATGGTGCTGGCTTTTATTGGGAAAATTGTTTTAGGGAAATAATAGAATCTTTAAAATCAAGTTATTGCATTCTATTACCTGTTTTACCAGGTCATAGTAATATCAATGAAGAACCAATTAAATCTGTAGAACAAGTTGCTGCAAGGATAATAAAGGAAATTAAAGATTTAAGAGTTGATAATATTGAACTAGCATATGGTATATCTTTAGGAGCCAGTATTGTTCTTGAAACGATATTGTGTGGAGAAGTTAACATAAAAAAAGTAATCCTAGATGGTGGTCAATATATAAATATGGGAGAAAATATTGAATTATTTTCAAATATAATGTCAAAACAATTTATTGGATTATTAGAAAATAATCATCTTCAAAAAGAAATCAGGGATAACATGGGATATGATGAAAACGACATTGAAGTATTAAAACCAATGTTATTTAAGTCTATAAGCAATGAAACTTTATACAGTGCCTTTAAAGCTGCATATAGTTATGATATAACAAATAAAAATTCTGACAAATTAGCTACGAAAGACATATCTGTTTCTTTTGGAAGTAGAGAAATATACGCAAAAGATTCTTTAAATTATTTAGAAAAGTTAATAAAAAAAGAATTAGAAGTAGAAGAAATAAAAGATATGGGGCATTCAGAAGCCTTAAGTAAGCATCCAGAAATAATAATTGAGATGATAAAGAGTAGAATTAAATGAGTTGATTATCATAAAAATATGGTATAATATTTAAAAATACCGACACAGATGTCTTTAAGGAGGCGGTAGTATTTCTAGAGTGCGAATGAATGTTAAAGATAGATTGGATCAAATAAAAAAAGCATCAATAGCTGTATTTTTAAAAAAAGGGTTTAGAAATACAGTTATGAATGACATTATGGAAGCTACTGGGCTTTCTAGAGGTGGGTTGTATCATCATTATGGTTCTACCTATGAAATTTTATACGACATTATGTTAGAAGGAAATAAATACAGAGAGAAGATAATCTATGATGAGATGAATAAAACAAGTCAGGATTTTAGCGAAGTTTTATCTGAGATTATTTTAGAAAAAATGCTATATCAGAGTGACTATGTTTCAATTTATGCAATGTTTTTGCAGGAATTAAATCATGACGATAAGTTAAAAGACCTATATAAGAAACTAAAAAAATCATCATCTGATAGTATTCTAATGTTATTTGATGAAGATGTAAGAGGTGAATTAAGTGAAGCTATCGAATTAATTACTGATTTGATTAACACATTTATTCTAGGTTGTGAAGTTCTAAATGCAAGAGAAAATTTTGTGAAGAACAAACTTGCATTAAAAAAAATGATAGGAATTATCTTAGATAATAATGCTAAGTAAATCTTAGGGTTTACTCAGAAAGAAAAAATATATCTTAAATTGGAGGTTTATATGAAATTAAAAGATATCGTACAAGTTACAATTTTTACAGTAGTGGCGTTTATATTAAACATGGCTGTATCAACAGCCACAGGAATGTTAGGAACTTTATCCTTATATATAGCGGCAGGATTTTCTTCCTTTGTAGTAGCTCCGCCATTTATAATTATGGCTAAAAAATTACAAAAAAGAGGAATAGCTTTTATATTTTTCATGTTGCTGGGTGTATTTTATGCATTAAGTGGATATTGGCCAATGCTTATAGTAAATGCCATCGCAGCTATTGTAGCAGAATTAATTATAGGTAACTATAAAAATGATAATAGAGTTGCCTTAGCAGTATCTGCTGGAATGTTTGTTATTTCAATGCATGCAATGACATTTGTAAGACTACTTGGACCAGAAAAAATTGTTGAAGTTTTTAGCGTATTTACTAAAGAACAGGCTGCCTTTATGGATGCCTTTTTTACACCAAAGGCAATGCTAATCTCAATAGGCATTAATATCGTCTTGGTATTAATAGCAGGAAGATTTGGATTATATATAAATAATAAGTTTTTTAAAAAGAGTAAAAAATCAGGAATATTGTAATGGAAAAAATAAGGAGAGATGACAACTGTTTTGTAAATCCTATAATCTTATTTGTTTTAATTTTAGCGTTTTCGATTATATTATTTATAACAGATGATATTGGCTACTATATTATGATAGGAATATCAATGTTTCTAACTTTAACTTTTTCCTTAAAACAATTTATTAAACAACTAGCAACAGTTCTTATCTTGTTAATTGTTGGCAAAACATTAACTATTATAGATTTAGGAATAGGTGGAAATGCAATTTTAGGTCTTGTAGAAATCGTATTAAAACTCTTTCCGATATTTATTATTGGCGGTATTCTTGTGAATACATCACCACTTAAAATGATGAGTTCACTTAAGTTTTTACACATTCCAAATGTGTTTGCTCTAAGCATAGTGATAGGAATGAAGTTTATATCAGAGATGGGGTTAAGGATTAAAGAAATAAAGAATGGCATGAAGGTAAGGGGACTAAGATTAAGTCCCCTCCATCCTATTAGGTCTTTTGAACTTTACTTTATCCCTCTTATCTATAAATGTTTGCAAGTGAGTGAAACTTTGACTTCATCTATTATATCTAAAGGAGCAGAATATAGAGGGGAAAGGACTAATTATCATAAAATAACTTTTAAATTTTTTGATATCCTATTCTTACTTTTAGCTATTTTCTTATTGTGGAGGTCAATATGAATGTAATAGAAGCAGATATTAAAAAATTCTCTTATGACGGAAATGATAAGGTAATTTTAAAAGATATAGAGCTAAATATTAAAGAAGGGGAACTTGTTGTTATAAGTGGTTTATCTGGTTGTGGAAAAAC
>CAMYEU010000210.1 GCA_947254465.1 uncultured Gemella sp.
TTTTTTGGTGCTGGAAACTTAATCTTTCCACCAGCGCTAGGAGTAAGTGCAGGAGGAAACTTTTGGCCAGCAATTTTAGGGTTCGTTGTATCTGGAGTAGGTATAGCAATTGTTACATTAATTGTAGGAACACTAAATCCAAATGGTTATGGAGCAGAGATGGATGAAAAAATTTCACCATTATTCTCAACTGCGTATTTAGTTTTACTTTATTTATCAATTGGACCACTTTTTGCGATTCCAAGAACTGCAGCAACTGCATTTGACATTGGAGTAGCACCAGTTGTAGCTGGAAGCAGTTTACCATGGTTATTAATTTTTACAATTATTTATTTTGTATGTGCGTTCTTATTAGCGGTAAACCCAACTAAGATTTTAAATAGTGTAGGTAAAGTTTTAACACCTATTTTTGCGTTATTAATCGTAATTTTAGTAATCTTAGGAGTTTCTAAATTCAACTCAACAGGAGAAGCTGCTAAAACTTATGCTACTAGTGGTTTAGCATTCGGAACAGGATTTATCGAAGGATACAACACTCTTGATGCATTAGCATCAGTGGCATTCTGTATCATTGCGATGAGTGCTTTAAAACAATTAGGGTTTAAAGATAAAAAAGAATTTTTATCAAGTGTATGGATTGCTGGTATTGCAACAGGAATTGGATTCAGTATCCTATACGTTGGATTAGGATTATTAGGTAATAAATTTGCAGTACCTGCAGAGGTGCTTGCTAATCCTAAAGTTAACAAAGGTGCATATGTACTATCTGAATCAGCTCGTCAATTATTCGGTAACTTCGGAAGTATATTCTTAGGAATCATGGTAATACTTACATGTTTCACTACAACAGTAGGATTAATCGTGGCAACTTCAGAATTCTTTAACAAAAAATTCCCACAACTTTCATACAAAACGTATGCTACATTATTCACAGTTGTAGGATTTGCTATCGCAAACGTTGGATTACAAAGTGTTATCCAATTCTCAGTACCAATGCTATTATTCCTATACCCAATCACAATTGCATTAGTATTAATCGTTATTGTTAACAAATACGTTGCACTATCTAAGTTAGGAATGCAATTAACAATGGCAGTAGTTACACTAATTTCTATTCTTTCTGTAGTAGGAAGCACATTTAAAGTAGTGGCTTTAAGTGGTTTAATCGCAAAACTTCCTTTAGCAGCTCAAAGTTTAGAATGGTTAGTACCAGCAGTAGTTTGTTTAGTAATTGCGGCTGTATTACCAAATAAACAAAAAGGTAAAGTTTACGACTTTAGTGAACTATAATTCTTAGTATAGCGAAAAGCATTAGCTCGAAAGTAAGAGCTAATGCTTTTTTTATATTAATTTTTTTGCTTCATCTAGTAAGAACATCTTCACATTTAAAGATGTTGTGAATTTTTCAATATTAGATAATTTATCTTTGTCTACATTATTTGTAGTTTTATATGCGCGGATAAGTTGATTTTTAGGTGTGTTCTCTGCGGAGATAAACTCAACAATGTCAGATTTATATCCGAATGCTTCTAAGACTTCACTACGAACAGAATCCGTAAGAAGAGTAGAGAATTTTTCTTTCACAATCCCATGTTTTAACATAAATGGAAGAAAATCATCATTAAGTTGACTATTAACTTCTTTTTGACAACAAGGAACTGCGAAGAATACTTTTGCTTTCCAACCAAGAGCTTTAAGTATAGCTATATCCGTTGCTGTATTACATGCGTGAAGACTTATAACCATATCTATCTCATCTTTATTTTCATAGTCGATAACATCACCATATATAAAACTAAGATTAGAAAAATTAAGTTTTTCAGCTATATTGTTACAATGTTCAATAACTTCTTTTTTAAGATCTATTCCAATAATCTTTACATTCATATTAAGAACTTCAGTTAAATAATAGTAGGTAGAAAATGTTAGGTAACTTTTACCACTACCAAAGTCTAGAATTGTAATCTGTTTATTAGAATCTAATTGAGTAGTAGCTTGCTTAATAAATTCAAGATATTTATTTATCTGTTTAAACTTATTGTATTTACTTTTAATAACCTTACCGTCCTTATTTTGAATACCAAGCTCAATTAAAAATGTGTATTTTTGTTTTTCATCTAAGAAGTAATCTTTTTTCTTATTGTGTTCGAATGAAATAGTTTTAGTAGCTGTTTTCTTTCTATTTACGCTGATTTTGAATTTTTTTGAGACTTTAATATTGATATTTTCATCTACAGTAACTACATTTATATCTTTTGCTAATTCGAAAAGTTCTTTAATCGAATTCTTAATGCTTGAAGATTCTGTAGTAACTATATTAGTATGTTTAATTATTCTTTTATAGCGATACTCTAACTGCAGGTTAATACTGTTTTTAATATTAACCAATTTTCCAATGACTTTGTCAAGTTCTAATTCTTTATTACGAATATTTGAGAAAGTTATCTTGTTAATGTTGTTATTAGTTATATGCGTCAATATTTCGGAAATAATTTCGTGTTCCATCGTTTCTCCTTAAAGTTTCTTTAATAATGATTTCTTATATATATTACACTAGATTTTATTAATTATCAACATAACAGAAATATAATGTCGTAATCTAGAGTGAATGATTAAAAAATACTAATAAAATAAAATTTCAAAATTTTAAAAAGTTTTAATAAAACTCATAGATACAGTGTTTTTTGATACCTAAATAGGCTTTATAAATACTTTTTAGATAACTAGTAAACTTTGCTTTGATAATTCTTTAAAATTGATTTTTTCGAAATCATGATTTTGTATCACTCCTAGATAAAATAATTATCGTTGTCGGTTGAGTATTAGTATCATGCGTGGTATAATTTAGTAGTTAGAAAATAAGAAAAAGGTAGATCTGTCTCTTATACACATCTCCGAGCCCACGAGACATCTCAGGATCTCGT
>CAMYEU010000211.1 GCA_947254465.1 uncultured Gemella sp.
CCTTTAGTTCCAGGTTATGGTATGTATAATACGATGCAAAATATTGTAACTAAGAATTATGGAATTGCGTCTAAGGTAGGTATTGAAACAATACTTCAAGCTGGAGCAATCGCTATGGGAATATTACTTGCTTCAGTCTTTTCAGCTTCAATTCAGAGGGTTAAGATACAAAGAAAACGATAAAAGTGGTATAATAAAGTTAGTGAGTTTACAAAGGAGATTAGTACATAATGGAATATATTTTATATTTTGCAGAAAGCTGTCCGGATACAGCACCGTTTAAAGAAAAATTATCAGAATTAGGGATTACATACAAAGAAGTAGAAGTAATGTCTTCATTAAGAAATTTTAAAGAGTTTCTATATGTTAGAGATACATATTCACAGTTCGAAGGAATAAGAGGTAATATGAAAATCGGTATTCCTTGTTTAGTTGTTAACGAAAACGAATGTATCCTAGAACCTAATGAATTAGACAAATTAGAAAAATAAATTAATAGTAAACTCCAAATTAGGAAAATATGATATTTATCAAATTAATCAATACTTTTCTGATGTGGAGTTTATTTTTATTTAAAATCTAATTTATTTCTTGCTTTTTATTTTTAAATTTGATATAATTAAAAAATGCTAGGTGGGGAGTTAGCGGTGCCCTGTACTTGCAATCCGCTTTAGCAAGACCGAATACCGAGATGCGGGTAGAATAGGGAATGTCGAGTTTAACACGTAATGTTGAGACTAAGGCACCTTACGACGCAATACTTATGAACCATGTCAGGTCCGGAAGGAAGCAGCATTAAGTAAGTCTATTGTGGGTGTGAGTTTTTGTCGAGGTTGAGTTGTCGATTAGACTAACGGTTTTTTAATCTATTCAAGTCTCGGTTGCATATAGTATAAATCGATGATATCTAAAAGTAAATTCGCTTTTGGATTTTTTTTGTATGAAAAAAAGAAAAAATATATAAAGGAGAGATCATATGTATCAAGGAAAAAACTTTTCTGAAAGAGCAAGTATTTTTATTAAATTACTATTGCCTGTTTTAGTTTATCAAGTAATTTCATATTCATCTGGGATGATTGGAACGTTTATGGCGGGACATTATAGTCCTACAGATTTAGCTGGTGTAAGTATGGGTGTTAATATTTGGAATCCAATTATGTATACTTTAAATGCGATCGTATTAGCATTAATCCCAATAGTTTCACAGTTGATTGGTAAAAATAAAGAAGAAGAGATACCTACAGTTGTTAGACAGTTTCTGTATATAGCTGTAATAATTAGTATTATCTTAATTATTGGACTAAATACTTTAGCAACACCAATAGTAGATCAGTTAGGTATGGATAGTAATATTGCAGAAATAACTAAGAACTATTTGTTTTATGAAAGTTTTGGGGTGCTATCGATCTTCTTATATGTAGTTTTACGTTCGTTTATAGATAGTTTAGGATTAACAAGATTATCGATGATAATGATGATAGTATCTGTACCTGTAAATGTATTCTTTGCTTATAGTTTCATTTTTGGAAAGTTTGGTATGCCTGAGCTTGGTGGTGCAGGAAATGCAGTAGCTGTTTCAGTAACGTATACAGTACTATTTTTCGTTGCATTATTTATAGTTTTAACAAACCCTAAAATCAATAAGTATAAAATATTTGAAAAAGAAAAAATTAGATTTGAAAAGTGGGGAGAAATCTTTAAGCTAGGAATTCCAATAGCTCTAGCTACAGCACTTGAAACAGTTGTCTTTTCAACGTTATCTTTAATGGTATCACGTTTTGATACGACAGTTATTGCTTCCCATCAAGCGGCATTAAATTTCTCTGGATTTTTATATACTTTACCAGTTAGTGTTGCAAATGCTGCAACAATTATAATAGCATTTCATGTAGGAGCAAAAGACTATAAAATGGCAACAGAGTATACAAAACTAACGGTAATAATGGGGATGATATTTTCTAGTATAGCAGGATTAATCGTATTGTTATTTGATACGAAAATTCCATATCTATACACTAATGATAGTGGAGTAATCACATTAACAGCAGAGTTATTATTATTCGCTATTGGCTTTGCTATTTGTGACTCATTTGCCTCGGCATTAGCAGGAGTATTACGTGGATATAAAAAAGTAGTACCAATATGTGTTGTAATGTTTATCGGGTATTATTTAGTAGGAATCCCTACAGCATACTATTTTGTATTTAAACAAGGTATTGGTATAGAAGGTCTATGGATAGGATGGATAATTGGTCTAGCTGTTTATGCCTTAGGTGTATTATTCTATTATCTATATATGAGACGAGAAATCAGTAAAAAAATTAAATTAGCTAAATAATAAAAAGATTTTGTAGTAAATGTAAATACTACAAAATCTTTTTATTTTCGCTTGTATAATCACTTGACTAATATTTTAGGAAACTATATAATGTGATTATGAAGACTAGATAAGAAGGAGGCGAGAATTTGAACAAAGTATATCCAAAGTGGTCTGAGTTACCAAATATTGACTTATATTTAGATCAAGTGTTATTATACGTAAATCAATTAGATAGCTCCTCAATTGTAGATGATGATAAAGGTTTAACATCCGCAATGATAAATAATTATGTTAAAAATGGTCATCTAGATAAACCGATTAAGAAAAAATATAATCGAAAACAATTAGCAAGGTTAATAGTTATCACATGTTTAAAAAATGTATTTTCAATTCAAGAGATTAGTAAAACAATAAATAGTTTGACTTCAGAAGGTAGTTCTGAAGAAATGTACGATAACTTTGTTATGTGTATGAATGGAGAAAAGAGAGATGGGCTAGCAGATGTAATAGTTGCAGCTTGTGATACTGTAAGACCTGTCTCTTATACACATCTGACGCTGCCGACGATATGCAGTGTG
>CAMYEU010000212.1 GCA_947254465.1 uncultured Gemella sp.
ACACTGCATATCGTCGGCAGCGTCAGATGTGTATAAGAGACAGAGTTAATCCAGTTAAATGACCTAAGAAATAAGCAATAACTAAAGAACCAACAAGGTTAGCAAATGTAATAACTACCATATTTTTAGCCAACAGTTTAAAACTAATTTTCTTATTAAACCACGCAACAGTTACAGCCATCATATTACCTGTAACTAACTCTCCACCACCTACTAAAATACAAATAAGTCCAATTGGGAAAACAGACGCTCCTAGTAATGCACCGATTCCACCAAACTCTTTAGGAATTGATCCTGATACACGAAGTAAGGCTAAAAATCCTACCCCGATAAATGCCCCACCTAAGAAACCTAAACTTAACATATATTTAAGGCTTGCAGTTGCTTTTGCAGTACCTTTTTTAATAGTTAGTTCATAAACTTCTTGAGGCTCTAAAAATGCTTTAGATTCTACAGTGTTTGTCATAATAACACTCTCCTTAAAAAATTTATAATAATTACATAGATATTAATATCCTACATCTATAGTAAAGATTATACTATAACATAGATATTTTTTCAACTCTGTTTTAATACAGTTTTCATTAAAATACTTATAATTTAACGAAGATTTCTCCTATAATATAAAACTAATATTTTAAAAATATTATTATAGGTTGTAATTTCTTCTATAACAAATATGAAATTAACAGCATTTTCTTATATATTCATTTTTTAATATTTAAATTATCTTTTTCTTAGAACAGTCTATAAAACAGCTGTACCCTAGCCTTTTAACCTAAAATAATTCTTAAATAAATATTAGTAATTTTAAATTTATAATTATCAAAATTATAAATTACAACAAAAAATGTTATTATTGAAAATTCTAATTAATTTTCATACCTTTTACTCTCTTCTTTTCAATTATTTTTTCTAATTCAATTAACTCGATTTTATTGTATCTTACTGTTATAATAATCATTCTCAATTGCAAATTATACTAATTTCTTAGTAATTTATTTACTTTATTCGGAAACTTAACTTATGTATAAAATATAAAGTTAGAAGTTATCTTTTAAATTATACATATAAAAAAGCGATTGGATAATTCCAATCGCTTAATTTACTATCTTGCAACCTTAACTGCTCTAACCTCACGGATAACATTAACTTTAATGTTACCTGGGTATTGCATCGTTTCTTCGATTTTATTTTTAACTTCTTTGGCAATTTTGTAAGTTTTTGTATCATCTACTTCTTCCGGATTTACGATTACACGAATCTCACGACCTGCTTGAATAGCGAATGTTTTTTCTACACCTTTGTGTTCGTTCGCAATTTCTTCAAGTTTTTGTAGACGTTTAATATAGTTTTCTAATGACTCTCTTCGAGCTCCTGGACGTGATGCAGAAAGTGCATCTGCTGTGGCAACAATGACAGAAATTGGGTTTGTTGGTTCCGTATCTCCGTGGTGTGAAGCAATTGCATTAACTACAATTGCATTCTCTTTATATTTAAGAGCTAATGCAACACCAATTTCAACGTGTGAACCTTCAACCTCATGATCAAGTGCTTTACCGATATCATGTAGTAAACCTGCACGACGAGCTGTAGCAACATCTAAGTCTAACTCAGCTGCGATAAGCCCAGAAATATATGCTACTTCCATAGAGTGTTGTAGTCCATTTTGACCATAACTTGTTCTATATTTTAACTTACCAACAATTTTTACTAAATCTGGATGCATATTATGGATACCAAGGTCAAATGTAGCTTGTTCCCCTGCATCACGAATAACTTGATCAATATTCTTACGTGCTTTATCAACAGCTTCCTCAATTTTCGAAGGATGGATACGACCATCATCAATAAGTGATTTAATCGCAGTTTTGGCAATCTCACGACGTATTGGGTCATATCCTGAAAGGATAACTGCTTCTGGAGTATCATCAATAATTAAGTCTACTCCTGTTAATGTTTCTAAAGTACGAATGTTTCTTCCTTCACGACCGATAATACGACCTTTCATATCATCACTTGGAAGATCTACAACAGATACGGTAGTTTCACTAACTACATCTGTAGCAAAACGTTGTAATGATTGTACAATAAGTTCTTTTGCACGCTTATCAGCAACGTTTTTCGCTTCTAGTTCTTTATTTCTTATATATATTGCCATGTCTTTAGCCATATCAGTCTCAACTGCGGCCATAATCTCTTCACGAGCTTGTTCTTCTGTTAAGTTTGCAATTCTTTGCAACTCTGTTTCTTGTTGAATCTTAAGTTGATTAACTTCGCTACTTTTCTCTTCAAGAAGTTGAGATTTTTCTTCCAATTTCATCTCTCTAGAACTCAACAACTCGTCTTTTTTATTTAAAAGCTCTGTTTGGCGTTCTAGTGAAGATTCTTTTTGAACAATTCTATCTTCTTGTCTTTGAATATCTTGTTTTTTAAATTCTGCTTCTTTATTAGCAATATTAATTATCTCTTCAGCTTCTTTTTTAGCGATAGTAGTTTCTTTTTCAACTATATATCTAGCTTCTTTTCTCGCTTCTCCAATAATATGATCAGCATCTCGCTTAGATAACTCTAATTTCTTTTGAATAGAATTTTTCGAAATAATATATCCAAATAAAAGTCCAACAAGTAAAGCTGCAACACTGATTATTCCATAAATCATTTTGCAACCTCTTTCTATTTTGAAAAATTTTTTATTATGATATAACAACTAGTCGATAATTAAAATTCGCACAAATTGTCACATACCATAACTACAATTCTACACTACCTATAGTAAAAAGTCAATAGTTCACTTAGGGGAAATCACAGTTTGCAAAAACTTTTCTTCTATAAAAATATAGTTTATAAGCTGTCTCTTATACACATCTGACGCTGCCGACGATATGCA
>CAMYEU010000213.1 GCA_947254465.1 uncultured Gemella sp.
CACACTGCATATCGTCGGCAGCGTCAGATGTGTATAAGAGACAGCTTCTATGTTTAATGTAAAATGCAATCGGGTCATTTGTCCCTCCTAGTTATTTTTGGGGTTAAAAACATTGTACTAGTTTAGGTTTCAAATGACCTTTTATTTTTACACAATTATACGGACTCTATCAAAACTTTGCTCCTTTTTATATAAGACTATCTTTCTATAAATATAAATTATCATGTATAATTATCGACTAAAAGCATTTGTATTATTTCCTAAATATTATATATATTTTCAAAACTATGTATGTAGGAAAATTTATCCTATAGAATTAAGAATTTATAAAGGCTGCTAATTATTAGGATGGTACATTTCTTTTCACACTTAGGAAAACATTTGGACTTGTTGTAAATCTATTTATATTGTACTATTTAATTGAAAGGAGGGTTAATATAAATAAGAGAAGATATGAAATTTTATGTATTTTATTAAATGAGAATGATTTTGTACCTTTAGAGCATTTGAAAAAAATATTTAAAGTAAGTCTTAGAACTATAAATGAAGATGTAAAGATAATAAATAATTATCTTCTAAAGTATTCTGGCATTAGCATTAATGTTAGAGATAGTGAAACAAAGTTAGAAGATAAGAAATCGGTTAAAAGCTTTTTATCTGGATTAAACTTTTACGACTACACTCTCAACAAAACTGAAAGGCTAAATGTAGAGACCCTAATTTTGCTTATATCAAAAGAGTATGTAACCAAAAAAGAATTGGCCGACATTATGTTTGCATCTCGATCCACTGTAACTTCCGATATTGATGGCTTAGTAACTTTTATCAAGAAAAAGAACATGTCACTAGTTACAAAGCCAGGAAAAGGATTGTTTATTGACGGGTCACACAGGAATAAAAGAGAAGCTCTAATAGATTTTGTTTATGACAATTGTTATTTGATAAATATGTTCATAAACTCTGTAAATAATTTAAATGAAAATATAGCTTTTAAAATCGAAGAAAATAAAAAAACTATATTTAATATTATTGGAGAATCTGAATATAGGAATAGTGTTATATTCTCTGAAAAGTCTTTTGAAATCTTATCAAACTATTTATTGGTCTTATCATTAAGTACCGATTACGATCATGAAAGTATAGATGAATCTGACTTCATATCAGATAATTTAGATAAAAATATAGCATATAGCTTATACAAACAGCTGATTGAACATTTTGAACATCATTACGATATAGATGAATGTATATATCTTTCTAAACTAATATCAAACCTCCAGTTCAGATTAGTAGGTGCAAATGATGATGATTCAATCAGTATAAATTTTATAACTAGAGAATTAATTGATTCATTATCACGAGAATTATCAATTCCTTTATTCTTAGACTACAAATTATTTGAAAGTCTTTCACTACATATAGAAAGAATGAAACTATATAAAATAGAAGATATCGTTAACTATCCCGAACTTAAACTAATTGCTAAAGAGAATAAAGATTTATTTAAAAAAATTAAAAAGCATTCCGAAGTATTATCTAGTTACTTTAACAGAGAAATATACGATATTGAGATATCATATATTGTTATATACGTTTACGCATCACTCGAAAGAATGATTGATAGAGCATGCAGAAGGTTGAAATCAATAGTTGTATGCAATTCAGGTATAGGTACTAGTCAGTTATTAAATCATAAATTGGAAGAATTGTTTAAGTTTAAAATAGTAGGAAGCACAACAAGCCATCAATTAAGAAATATGGATTTAGATGATATTGATATCATAATCACAACGGTTGATCTATACAACATTAATAAAGAGTATATAAAAGTATCTCCTTTAATAAATGCATATGATTATAAGAAAATATCTGATTATATATATGAAAAATCTAGGTCTATGATTAAAAATTACGATTTAGATTTTACTGAAAATAAATCAAAGAAACAAAATAACGAAAAGAAAGATTTATTTTTAGAAAAAATGAATTCAGAAGAAGGTAATAGTTTGGAAGACTTTCTTGTTGAGGATAATATCGTGTTGGATATTGAAGTATCTGATTGGAAAGAATCGATAAAAATGGCTTCAGAAGTTTTATTAGATAAAAAGTTTATTAGTGAAGAGTATGTAAGTGAAATGATTGAAAATATAGAAGAATTTGGACCATATGTAGTAGTTAGTGAAAATTTTGCTTTGCCGCATGGAAAAATTTCTTCTAAAGTTAATAAGACTAGTATGTCCTTAGCTAGATTAAGGAATCCTGTTAACTTTGGTTCTCCGGTTTTTGATCCGATTAAGTTTGTTTGCATTCTTGCAGTGGATGAAAATAAAGACCACTTAAAGGCTTTGTTTGAGTTAATTAATTTATTAAAAATAGATGGATTTAAAAGAGCTTTAGAATTGGCTAGAACAAGCGAAGAAGTCAGGAATCAAATAATAAAATATAATAGAATTTTTAATTAGTAAAAATGGATTTAAGTAAACAATGTAATAAATAAAATAAGAAAGGAGGTAATTATGGAAAGTCAAATTGAAGTAAGAGAAGATTTAATATTTATTGATTTAGATTGCAATAGCAGGGAAGAATTAATCAAATATATGTCTGATCAAATGATGAATGCTGGAAAAGTAAAAGAAACTTATTGTAATGCTGTGCTTGAAAGAGAATTGATATACCCAACTGGTTTGAATACAGGAGATATTAAAGTCGCAATTCCTCATACAGATCCAGTTCATGTCAATTCAGCAGGAATTTCAGTTGCAACACTAAAAAAGAGTGTGGAATTTAAAAATATGGAAGATCCTAATCAAAATATTGATGTAGATCTGTCTCTTATACACATCTCCGAGCCCACGAGACATCTCAGGATCTCGT
>CAMYEU010000214.1 GCA_947254465.1 uncultured Gemella sp.
GAGATCCTGAGATGTCTCGTGGGCTCGGAGATGTGTATAAGAGACAGGATTTATATATAGTAGAGAATACCTTTGATAATGGAGCATTGAGATTTATTCAAAAATACTCAAGTTTAATGCTAAATTTTGGAGTTTCTGCTGTTCGAGATTTTAACAATAGAAATTTACCAACAGAAATAAGAGAGCTTGAAGAACGTGAAGTAAATTACTCTAATATAAAGCTTTTGTTAGGAAGAATTTTAAGGGTTATTTCTCTAAAAAGATGGTTATTGTGGAATGATAGATGTAATTCATGGTGTAAAGATGAGGATAGCAAATTTGTGGCAATACCTACAGGTAGAAAGCATTTCCCTAAAGAAATATATAAACGAGAAGATATGAGTGTATATAAAAAAGGGACATTTGAAGGAGAACAACTAAATATACCTATATTTGCAGAAGATTATTTAAGAATTTTTTATGGTGAGGATTATATGAATATTCCTCCAAAGGGCAAAAGGGAAAAACATCTATTTTTAGAATTAAAATATTAGGAGAAATTATATGAATATAGCGTTATTAACAGCTTCTGGAATAGGAAGTAGAATAAAGCAAGATATACCAAAGCAGTTTATACATGTAGAAAATAAACCTATAATTATTCATACTTTAGAAAAGTTTCAAAATCATCCAGGTATAGATGAGATTTGTGTAGTAATATTAAAAGGTTGGGAAGAAATGTTAAAATCTTATGCTAGACAGTTTAATATTACAAAATTAAAGTATATAGTTAATGGTGGTGATACGGGTCAGTTGTCAATTTATAATGGATTGACAGAAATAAGAAAACATCATGGGGATGACGTAACGGTTGTAATACATGATGGGAACAGACCCATGGTTAGTAATGAAATTATTGATGATGCATTTTCAACTTATAAAAAGTATGGTAGTGCTGTTGCTGCGATTCCTTGTGTAGAAGTCACTTTTGTATTAGATAATAAGGAAGCAAATAAATCTTTAAAATCTGTGAATAGAGATTTATTAAGACGAACTCAAACACCGCATATTTATAATTTAGAGGACATATTATCTTTACATAACGAAGCAATGAAAAATGGTATAACAGAAGTAGCAGCTTCGTGTGAATTGATGAAAATTTTCGGGAGAGACACTTATTTTTCATCTGGATCAGAAAAAAATTTGAAAATTACAACGTTGGATGATTTAGAAATATTTAAAGCATTATTAAAAGCTAAAAAAGAACATTGGATTAAGGAATAACTATGAACTTATTGAAAGTAGAAAATTATTATAAAAATGTCAAAGAATCGTTAAATAGCATAGTGGATGTAGAAAAATTAAAAAATTCATCTATCTTAATAACAGGTTCAACAGGATTGATTTGCTCATCAATAATAGATGAACTCTTGGTTTTGAACGAACTATTTGATTATAATATTAGGATATATGCTTGTGCTAGAAGTCAAACTAGTATAAATAACAGATTTGAGAACTATAAAGATAATAAAAATCTTATTTATGTGCAGTATGATGCTAATGAGAATTTAGATATTAACTTTAAGGTTGACTATGTTATTCATGGGGCTAGTAATGCTAGTCCAGACCTATATGTGAAAGAGCCAGTAGAGACAATGTTGAGTAATATATTAGGAATGAAAAATTTATTAGAATTTTCTAAAAACAAAACTGTAAAATCTTTAGTATATATATCATCTAGTGAAGTTTATGGAATAAAAGAAAATGTAAAATCGCATGTAGAAGATGAGTATGGATATATTGATATATTAAATGTTCGTTCGTCGTATTCGAGTTCTAAGAGAGCAACTGAAACACTATGTATAAGTTATGCTAATGAGTACGATTTAGATGTTAAGATAGTTAGGCCAGGACATATATATGGACCTAGTGCAAAAGAAACTGACAGAAGAATATCTTCAAGTTTTTTAATAGACGCCCTAAGAGGAAAAGATCTTGTTATGAAGAGTGCTGGAGAACAGATAAGGTCTTATTGCCATAGTTTAGATTGTGCAAGTGCAATTTTAACGGTATTACTAAGTGGAAAATTAGGGGAAGCGTATAATATTTCTAATAAAAATTCAATAATAACAATAAAAGAGATGGCAGAAATAATCTCAAAGATCTCGAATGTAGAATTAATTTTACAATTACCTGATGATTTAGAAGTAAAACAACAAAATCCAATGAATAATTCAAGTTTAAATAGTGATAAATTAGAAGGATTAGGCTGGAAAGGAATTTTCACAGCTGAAGAAGGGTTTAAAGAAACGTATAGTGTATTGGAGGAGTATTATGAAAAATAGAACTATATTAATTATGATGGCAACATATAATGGTGAAAAATATATTTCTAAACAATTAGAAACAATAATAAATCAAACATATGCTAATTGGGAATTAATTATCAGGGATGATTGCTCTACTGACAATACATTAGGTATAATAAAAGATTATGTGAAAAAAGATAGTAGAATAAAATATATTCTTAGTGATTCGGAAAAACATGGTGCGTATTATAATTTTTTTGGACTTATTAATTATGCAAAAAAAATAAAAGAGTATGATTTTTATGTGTTTGCTGATCAAGATGATGAATGGGATAATATGAAACTTGAGGAATATTTGAAATTTTATGATTCAAAAGTTAATGAGGATATTCCAGTACTTATATATGGTAATATGAGAATAATAGATGAAAATGGAAAAGTAACTTCCCAAAACATGGACGAACTAACAGGGATAAGTTATACTAATGTTACAACTTCATTTTTTTCGCATAAAGTATATGGTTGTACAGTTCTATTTAATTTCAAGTTGTTAAAAAGTTTACCTGTAATAGAA
>CAMYEU010000215.1 GCA_947254465.1 uncultured Gemella sp.
CTACACACTGCATATCGTCGGCAGCGTCAGATGTGTATAAGAGACAGAATGTAATTAAATCTTTAATCTGTAAATTTTTATTTTCTTCTTTATTAATATATTTTAATTCTGTCATCTATTACCCCTCTATAGTTTTTTAAGAGCATCTAGAGCAGCCGTATAATTCGGTTCTTCTCCGATTTCTTCTAATACTTCTTTATAGCGGATAACTCCGTTTCCATCAAGAACAAACACAGAACGTGTTAATAACCCTAATTCTTCAACTAAAAGACCATTGTTGTTCTCAAAATCACGATATTTATAGTCCGATACAGTAATTGCATTGTTTATTTCTTTATCAGCACAGAATCTACCTAAAGCAAACGGTAAATCTTTTGAAACTGTTATTACTACAGTATCTGGCAAATCACGAACTTCTCTATTAAAATTAATTGTTTGTAAAGCACAAACACCTGTATCTACAGAAGGAAAAGTATTAACAATAATTTTTTTTCCTTTATAATCTTCTAATTCAAATTCTGATAATGTTTTTGTTACTGCTCTAAAATTAGGAAACACCTCTCCAACATTTAACTTATCCTCAATTGTAACTGGAGTTCCTTTAAAGCTAATTGTTTTTTTCATAATTATAACCTCTTTATTAAATTTATTGATAAAACTATCTACAATTAATGATAACATATTTCAATTAGAGATAAAAGTTTTTTATATAAATTACGAGGATTTTAAGTATTTTTTATATAAACATATTATAATTTTATGATATAATAGGAATTAATAGTGTGTGAAAGGATTTTTTTTATGTCAAAAGAACTAAAAGAAAAAGTAGTTGAAAATAATACTACAGATTCGACTGAAAAAAAGGATAGTACATCATCTTTTTTGGGTCGACTAAAAAAACAAGTAAAAACTTTTAATTTTAAAAATAATGAATCTACAACTTCTAATAATAATAATAATAATCTTGATGAATCCGCTTTAGAAAAAGAACTTCGAGAAAAAGAAAAAGAAGTAAAATTAAAAGAAAAAGAATTAAAACAACGAGCTCTTGAATTAGAAAATGCCAAAAAGAAATTTGAAGAACAACAACGTAAAATAGAAGAAGAACGAAAAAAAAATGAGCTTGCACGCGCTGAAAGAGAACGTCTTGAAAAAGAACGTATTGCTCGTGAAAAAGAGTTAGAACGCCAACGTATTGAAAGAGAAAAAGCTGAAAAGCGTGAAAGAGAACGCCTTGAAAAAGAGCGTATTGCTCGTGAAAAAGAACTTGAACGTCAACGTATTGAAAAAGAAAAAGCTGAACAACGTGAAAAAGAACGCATAGAAAAAGAACGCATAGCCCGTGAAAAAGAACTTGAACGTCAACGTATCGAAAAACAAAAAGCCGAACAACGTGAAAAAGAACGCATAGAAAAAGAGCGTATTGCTCGCGAGAAAGAACTTGAACGTCAACGAATCGAAAAAGAACAAGCTGAAAGAAGAAAAAGAGAATATAGAAGAAAAGAAAAAGAATTCCAAATATTAGAAGATAAAAAGAAAATAGAGTTATTACAAAAAGAAAATGAAATGAGAGAACACGAAAATATTCTACTTTCATTACAAACAACATTAATTTCTTTAGAAGATAAAATCGAAGAAAAAAAATTAACTATTACAACTCTTAAAAATAGAAAAGCAGATAAAGAAAAAATAACTTTAGAAGAGAAAAGACTAGATAGTTTAGTATCTCAAAAGCAAATTATACAAAAAGATATAACCTCTGAGAAAAAAATCATTGAAAAAATTCAAAAAAATCTTGAAATTGAATATAAACTAGATGGTCTAAAAAAAGAAATACACAGTATAAAAAAAGAAGTAATAAATGAAGATGAAACTGTATTTAAAGTTAAATACATCGATAATAATGTAAAAAATATCTTCATAGTATCTCTAATATATATTAAAACCTTTATTTCTAAAAAAATTTTTAGAAGTAAAATTGAAAATTACGATCAAATTAAAAAAGTATCTAAAAATATTAAAGTAAGGATTGCTACATCAGTTATATTAGCAATAATACTATCTCTTTGTTTCCTAGTTACTCTTAAGTTCATTTCTTCTGCTAAAGAGCATTATGTAAGTTTCGGAGAAACCAATACTACTGCTGTCGATACTACGGAAGAAATGAAGAAGCAAAAAGAAGCTGAAGAAAAAGCTAAAATTCTAGAAGCACAAGAGAAAGCAGCAGCAGCTCGTATAGACTCTGATGCACAAGATGAAGAGATAACTGCAAAACTTGCTGGAACTTTCACATCATATGCATTTGATGTGGATCGTCAAGTTACAGTAAACAAAAAAATTCATGCTTTCAAATCTGCTAGTTGGTCGGATCAAGGTGAAGTTATTGAACCTGGTACTAAATTAACTGTAAACAAAATTGTATCCCCTGCTGGATATTTAATGTATCAAATTTCATCAGGAAATCTACAAGGACAATTTATCACAGCTAATGAAAAATTCGTATCGGTAGATTCTAAAAACGATGAACTTGAAAACTTTATTTCTCGTCCAGTAGCGATTAAATTCTTAGCTACACAAAATGTTTATTCTGATGAAGCAGCAAGCAAAGTTAGGGTTACCTTTGGTAATGGTGCACAACTTAATATTAACGGTATTGGAATTAATAACAACAGACTAATTTATCACGTATCTGATGGATCATTCGTACCTGTTAATCCGGTTCGTGTAATTGAAGTTAATAGAGAAACGCCTAAGACTAAAAACATAGATAGTAATGATAATAAAAACGCCTCTAACTCTCAAAGCAACCAAAGAACAACAAGATAATTTATTTAATCCACCTGAGGAATT
>CAMYEU010000216.1 GCA_947254465.1 uncultured Gemella sp.
TATTGATATCTTAGGGGCAAGGGATGATATAAGTTAATAAAAAATGAGTAGTTTAATAATCGTGATTTCTAGAAAACGATAATAAATTACTCATTTTTTAATTTAAAAATAACTATAAGGGAAGATTTCCTTATAGTTATTTTTAGATTATTGTTGTGTAGAAGTAGTCCCCTCTAGCATAGATTTAATGTATGATTCTACATCACTATTACTTGATTTTACGTTATATTCTTCAAATACTTTTTTAAGGGCTTTACTTACAATTGTTGAATCTTTCTTAACAGCTTCCTCAGCAGCTTTTTCAGCTAATGTTGGTTTTAACTCATCAAAAGATACATCTTTTTCATCTAAAACTTTAATAATATGATATCCAAATGAAGTTTTTACAACATCAGAAGTTTTGTCTTTGCTTAATGAGTAAGCTGCATCTTTAAATTCTTTAACAAATGAGTTATCTTCTTTAGAAGACCAACCTAAGTCTCCACCGTTTGAAGCATTGGCAGTATCATTAGAATTTTCTTTTGCTAAAGTGGCGAAATCTCCTCCATCTTTAAGTTTTTTAAGAACATCTTCAGCTTTTTTCTTAGCATCTTCGTCACTTAAACCATTTGGATTTGATTCACTCTTAACACTTACTAAAATATGTGCTAGATGATATTGGTGTTTATTTTTTTCATAGTTTTCTTTAAGTTTATCATCATTTGTGCCAGTGTAATCATTAATTAATAATGTTTGAGCAGCTTTAACTTTTAACCCATCTTTATATTTTTCCAGAGTAAATCCTTGTTGTTTTAATAATTGTTCAAATTTTTCTTTTCCGCCGTATTGTTCTTGAGCTTTTTGAAGTTGTTCATCTATAGTTTTTTGATCAATTTTATTTTTATATTTGTCTAAAAGAACTTTTTGAATCATCATACTCGTAGCTGTTTTAGATAATTGACTAGCTCCAATACTTTCTACTATATCTTTTTCTGTAACGTCACCTGCTTTACTAGAGATATATTTTGTTCCTCCAGTTGAGCATCCTGCTAAACCTATAACAGATATACTGAGTGCTATAGGTAAAATAGCTTTTTTAAACTTTTTCATTAAAATTTGTCCTCCTATGTGTACATATGTATTAATATATCATATTTTTTAATATAAAACAACTAAAGAATCGGTGATATCAGTCTTGCGAATGCTTCTTTAATTTTTATTAGTAAACTTCTTTGTTGATACTTAGAAAAAGAAATCAAAGTAGATTTTTCAATATCTTTAAGAAAAATATGTCTAAATTCTTTTGTAGTTTTGTAGTCATACATAAACGCATTTAATTCGAAGTTAAGTTTGAAACTTCTGTAGTCGAAATTTGCACTTCCTAGACTTGAAACTTCATCATCTATTATAATCATTTTAGTATGGATAAACCCGTTTTCATAGATATAAGTTTTAGCTCCTAATTCAGCAAGTTCACCGATAAATGAATAAGTAGCCCAATAGACAAAAATATGATCAGGTTTATTGGGAACCATAATCCTAACATCTATTCCAGATAGTATTGCCATCTTTAAAGCGTCCATAACACTTTCATCAGGGATGAAGTAAGGAGATTGAATATAGATATATTTTTTCGCTCTAGAAATCATGTATAGGTAACTATATTTAATTTTTTGTAGTTTATTATCAGGTCCACTAGAAACCAATTGAATAGGTAGATAATTATCGACTGCAGTAGCAACATGTTCAGCTGTTAGCTTAAGTTGATCAGTTTTCTTAGATGTCTGAGAATTCCAGTCATCTATAAAACGATATTCTAAAGAACCTACCGCTTCTCCTTCGATTCTAAGATGAGTATCTCGCCAATAACCAAATTTCTTATCTAATCCTAAGTATTCATCACCAACATTGAATCCACCTGTATAACCGATATTACCATCGATTGTAACTATTTTTCTGTGATTTCTGTAATTCATACGAAAATTAATTAGTGGGAATTTTGATTTGAAAAATCTTTTTATTTTAGCATTATTTTTTGTTAATTGTCTTAAAGAAGAAATGCTAAGTTTTCTCGATCCAATATCATCGTATAGGATATATACATCTACACCTTCTAGAAGTTTTTGTTCTAAAAGTTGAAAGAGTTGTTTTCCAATACCATCCTTTTTTAAAATATAATACTGAATATGTATATAGTTTTTGGCGTTTTTTATGTCTTCAAAAAGTAATTTAAATTTTTCTTTTCCGTCTGTAATAATTTGAATTTTATTATTTTTTGATAAAAATGATTTGTCTGTTTCAAAATTTAATTCTATTAAGTTTCTATGTTTAGAAATTACTTCCTCATGTTTAGAGATTTCGTAAGGCATAGATCTTTTCAATAGACTTTGCTGATATTTAATTTTCTCTTCATCTGAGCAGGGAAATATTTTTTCTCTATATATAGGTCTACCGAATATTAAATATAGGATAAATCCTAGATATGGTATTAAAAACAATACTAATATCCATGACCATGATGATGTAGTAGTTTGATACTCTAAAAATACAATTGAAAATGCTAGTAGAGTATTAATTATTAAAAAAATTGTTAAAACTATATCAAAATTTATATCATTAAAAATAGAAGTTAAATAGTAAAAAATACTAGAAATATTAATATTGAATAATTGTAGATTTATATAATTCATAATATATCACTCCTAACTTAATGGTACCTTAAAATGAATTAAATGTCTATTGATAATATTTAAATAAATATTAATATGCTGTATTTTAATTAACATTAAAAAATTACTAAAATAAAAAAGTAGAATTGTATCTGTCTCTTATACACATCTGACGCTGCCGACGATATGCAGTGTG
>CAMYEU010000217.1 GCA_947254465.1 uncultured Gemella sp.
ATACGAGTTCCTGAGATGTCTCGTGGGCTCGGAGATGTGTATAAGAGACAGGTCGTACGCTTGGCTGTCTTGTTGCGTCCAAAATATGAAAACAATCGCATTAAGAGAGGTATAAACCCTCTTAATACTACTAAATACTACTGGATTTTTGCCTTAAGGCTTATTTTTTTTGAAAAAAAATACCATAACATCAATACTAGCTTGATATTTCGGTATTTTTGTCAACAATCTAAGTGTCTGAAAATATATTTTCAGACACTTTTTATGCTAATTTTTATTTAACGAAAAAATATATGATAAACCGTTTGTTATGACTCCAAATGCTAATATTTTAGCTATAGTTGCAAATCCTACAATAGGATTTAATAACATAATAAAAGAATAAATGATACCTAAAACTGCTAGAGCTATCTGTATCATATACCATTTTTGGTCCCTGTTTCTAAGTAGGCTTTGAAGGTGAAATATTGACATACTTAAAAAACTAAAAATAAATATCCATAAAATAACTATTAATGAAACAAATGGTACTAAGAACATACTTAGTCCAATTGCAAGGGATACTAATATATTTCCCCAAGGAATAGGTTTTACCTTTTTATATAAGCTATAAATTAAGAGTGCACTGGCAGCTGATAATTGTGTTATCCCAAATGCAATTGAATATGTAGCAATTGTATCTAAAGGATGATTCCATAAGAATAATCCGAAGATTAAGTAAAAAACACCAACGATAATATTTAGTATTTTCATTTTGACTCCTTCCTAAATTTAGTATATGCTCATTGTAGCATAAAAGTTAAATTATTGCAATATCAACTCTTTATATAAAATCATAGGTCTTGTCTAGCAGATAGACGATAGCATGATCGGAGCCATGCGGTCATCGCCGGTCATCTGCGGTCAGACAAGACCTGTTTTTAGTAGTCAAAATGGTTGTAAGATGCTACAATAGGGCTATTAACATATCAAAGAGAATGGTCACGGTTAAGAAAATTGACGTTGTATTTTTTAATTTTCGAGTCAAAAAATAACTATGCCCCCCCAATTTCTAATAGGGGGGATAACACTTGGAAAATCATAGAAGCTTTAGAGAATGTAGTTGAACAAAGAATGGCAATAGCAGAAAAAAGATGGAGTCCTTTTTCAAAAACGTTCTCAATACCAAGTAGAGAAGAGATGGAGTGGACGGATATAATAGAAGGTAAATGGCAAGAAAGAGATTATACCCAAGATGAGCTTGACTATAAGGAGACCTTAAAAGTTCAATATGGTTTTGACGATAAAGCAGCAAGAATAATTGTAAAGCTTAAAAGAAATATTTATAATAATCCTAAAATAAGAAAAGATAGAAAAGACTATGTGTTTACGAGATTACTTGGTGGGTTGAGTTATGGTCATGAGGATAACGGTTTATTGAAACGGTTTATGTGGAATAATACAGCTGGTCAAATGTATAAAGATCTAGATATAAAGGAACAAATGACAATAAATTTCAAACTAACCGAAAGCGAATACGTATATTTAAAATATAAAGTTAGAATACAGCATGAAAATTATGGCTACTATAATACTATACAAAAAGAACTACTTCCACAATATAAAAAAACTATGGAAACGGTATTAGGACGTGAAATAACAGAGGATGAGTTTGAAAAATTGTGGAATAAACAGATAGATGCGTTTAAAGGTAAAACAGACTTTTCTCATCAATATATTACAATGGCTACGCATCTGTATGGAAAATCACGTCTTGCAGATTTGCGTGGAGGACATGAAAATACAAATGACATGTCAGGGTGGTTAGGTGATACAACAGATGTAGCCGATACTAAGCCAAGTATAGGGAATGATGATTATAAGGCTGATTTAGATGCGGTCAATATAATAAATATAATGAAAAAAAGAAACCTTGATTTTATAAATGTAAGTAATGAATATTACAACAATCTTGAAAATGGTATCCTCAATCGAGCAGAAGAATTTAAAAAAATATAGATCTTGAAAAATGAAAAATAAAATTTACAATCAACTTAGTGAAAAATATGTAGATGTAGAGGGGAAAAGGATAGCAAGAGTACCAAGTAATATAAATTACATAAAAGAAAATCATCATCCAACCTATAACTTTATAAAAAGTTTAGAAGATAATAAAAATGACATACAAGATTACTATAATGAAAAGTAGGTGCTTTCATGAAACAGCTAAGTAAAAAATGGAAAATATTTATAATAACAATAGTAGTTTTAATAGGAAGCTTCTATGGATATTATAAAATAAACAATAGAAATGCATTTGAAGAAATGTATAATTCATACTATAATTTTATACCGGCAACAGCATTATATAATATGCCCCAAATAGAGCCGATGCCAAGAGATGAAATAGGATTAGATATAGCAGAACTATATTATAAAGATACTAAGAATGATATGAAAATTGAATTTTCTCTTATATCTTTTAATAATGAAAAAAAGTAATACTAACAGGCTCTCCTTTGTTATAATATTAACGAAAATTATAGCATATAAAAAGTGTCTGAAAATATATTTTCAGACACTTTTTCAGGCTGTTGACAAATAGGTCAACAGCCTGTTTTTTAACTGAAATAAAATCCTTAAAATGGTATAATATAAGTATACAAAGGAGGTTTTAGTATGTTTAATAAAGTAGAAAATATCAAAGATGAAATAATACTAATGACATTATCAGAAATAGTACCTAAAGATCATTTTTTAAGAAAAGTAGATAAAGCTATTGATTTTAAATTTATTTATGATTTGACAGAAGAATACTATAGCCACACATCAG
>CAMYEU010000218.1 GCA_947254465.1 uncultured Gemella sp.
TCGGAGATGTGTATAAGAGACAGGGTATACAGTGTTCCTGTAGAACTTTGGCACTCTGAAAATAGTGGTCGTCTTTCTATGGGGAACAACGCATTAGCTACACATGCTACTGTAAATGTTCATGATAATAATACTTCTACTATTTCTGTACAATTTACTCCAATGGATTTTAGTAATATGCATGGTCACTTATTATCACTTAACATTTATTCATCTCCTATTTTCTCAGGAAGTCTTACTGCCGCTTCTGTAACAAGCACTTATAATGATACAAACTTAGACGGTGGTACTAGTACTTACCCTGGAACACTAAGCTTTAATTTCGGTGAAGCTAAACCTGATAAAGTTGGTGTTAGAGTTGCTGTTGATGCTATGAACCAAATTATGGGTGGTGATGCATCTCAAAATGCTATTATTAAATTTAACTGGTCTGCAGCTAATCTAGTATCTGGTTCTGAAGATTCATCTAAAGACAAAGAAAAAGAGAAAAAAGCTGAAGATAAGAAAAAAGAAGAAGAAAACAAAGATAAAAAAGATGAGAATAAGGCACCTGAAGGATTTGTTGCTAAAAAATTAGAAGATTACTTTAAAGATGATCAAAAGACAAAAAATCCAGGCCTTTATAATCTTGAAATCACAGGTTCATACTTGAACCCTCTTACTGGTGTTACTGCTGATGGTGGGACTAAAAACACTGCTATTGGTGAAGGTATGGTACAAGGAGTAATCTCGCCTATTAATGCAGGTGGAGATCTAAACGAAGCTCTTAAAAATCAAAAATCTAACGGTGAAAAACGTTGGTCTAAAGCTATGCTTCAACGTACAAAAGATGGTAAATTATACGCAACTGTACGTGTTCACCTAATGAATTGGGTTCAACGTAGTAAAGAACAAGGTCCTTTCATTAAAGTTCTTCAAAAAGATGGAGAATTCAAACAAGTTGCTGCTACTGAAACAAAAGTAAACATAGAACAATATAAAGATAGCTATGTTGACTATCGTTTTGAAGTACCAAATGAAAACTTCTTAGCTATGGTACAAATGTATGTAGAACCTATGAACCGTCCTGTTCGTTATTTCGTAGAAGTTAATACTGATACTATTAAAAACGGAAATGATGGTTTAGATATGGAAGCTATTAAAGAAACAAACTACACACCTTACTATTTAGGAGGTATTGGAATTCTTGCAATAGCTGCTGGACTTTACTTTCCTCGTAAAAAAAGAAAAAATAACTAGGAGATAATTGATGAAAAGAAAACTATCCCTATTATTTACACTACTTCTGGCTAGTATCTTAGTACTTACTGCTTGTTCATCACAAAATAAAGCTGGTAATACTACTGGAACAGATCCTAATCTAGCTGATAAAGCTTTTAATGAAACTATTGACTTAACAGGTGTAAATAAAGATAAAAAATCTGAAGAAGAAAATGGTAAACGTGTCATAATGGACTCTGTAGCTCTAGCACAAGTAGCTAATGTTCTTGATATTAAATTAGCTGGGGTTCCTACTACAAAATTAGGACGTATGCCTAAAAAGTACGACAATACTGTTCAAATCGGACTTCCTATGAATCCAAATATGGAAGTTATCAAGTCGATTAATCCTTCTATTGTATATGCTCCAGATAGTTTGCAAGACTGGATAAAAGAAGGATTCGAGAAAAATAAAATTCCTTATAAATTCGTAGATATTCGTAGTGTTAACGGATTATACGCTATTACAGAAGATCTTGCAAAAGAATTTGGTAAAACTGAAAAATTCAAAGAATTAAAGAAAGAACACGATGAATTCTTCACTAAATTCAATGAAAAAATCGCAAATAAAAAGAAACCAAAAGTACTTGTTCTTATGGGATTACCTGGAAGTTACCTGGCTGCTACTGAAAAATCTTATGTTGGTAACCTTGTAAAATTAGCAGGTGGTGAAAATATCATTAAAGGTACTGAAGAGTTTAAAAATCTAAACTTAGAAACTGCTTTAAATGATAAACCAGATTTCATTTTACGTACTGCTCATGCTATGCCTGATAATGTAAATGAAATGTTTAAAAAAGAATTTGAAAACAATAAGAGTTGGTCTCACTTTGATGCGGTAAAAAATAATAAAGTTGTCGATTTAGATAGCTCAATGTTTGGTATGACAGCTACATACGATTACCAAAAAGGATTAGAAAGTCTATACAGTATTTTCTATAGTAACTAATACTTAAAACCAGAAGTATCACATTGCTGCCTCTGGTTTTTTATATAATTCAAATTAAAAACAACATATGATATACTAAACATATAAAATATATAAGGAGGTTCTTAATGTTTAAAAACAAAAAAGCAATCACTTTTTCTGTTCTTATTTTACTCTTATTAAGTACAATATTTTTTGCAGCGAACAGTGGTAGTATAAAAGCTAGCGTCGGGCAATTAGCTATTGGTATCTTTACCGGAGAATATGCCAATGTAAATGCAATTATAGATGTTCGTTTCCCAAGAATTATCATCACCTTGCTAGTAGGTGCTGCTCTTGGAGTTAGTGGTCTATTATTACAAACAGTATTAAAGAACCCGCTTGTCGATCCTAGTATTATTGGTGTTTCTAGTGGAGCAAACCTATTTTTATACTTAGGATTAGGGATATTCCCACAATTTATGATATTTAAGTCTGTATTTTCTATCATCGGTGGTGTCCTTGGCTTCTTAATCATTTATTACCTAGCTGGTAGAACAAAAAACAATGTTAAAATTATTTTAATCGGTATTGCAATAAGTTATTTCTTCACAGGAATACTAAGTTCTATACAGTACTTGAA
>CAMYEU010000219.1 GCA_947254465.1 uncultured Gemella sp.
TTGATTTAGTGCGTGAATACACAGACAAAATTGAGATAGTTTCTGTTGATGAAGCATATATTGACTTAAGCGATTTTTCAGAACCTATAAAAGTTATAGCCACAATTCAAAGAAGAATATATAAACAATTAGGTATGCCCTCATCAGTAGGTGTTTCTTTTAATAAATTTTTCGCAAAGATGGGATCAAATTTGAAAAAACCTCTTGGATTTTCAATTATTAATAAGAAAAACTATAAAGATATATTATGGAATCTTGATATAGGAGAAATGCATGGTTGCGGTAAAGCCTCTACCAAGAAATTAAAAAATATTGGAATTAATACAATTGGTGATGTGGCTGAGGCTAATGAGGTGATTCTTCATAGTCTTTTAGGTGTTCAAGGTTTAAGACTGAAGAATAAAGCAAATGGAGAAGGTAATTCTGAACTGAAATATACTGTTGATAGAAAATCCATCGGTAATTCAAAAACATTTACCAACGATTTAATAGATGAAGATGATATTTTGAAAGAAATTAAAAAATTAAGTGAAAAGGTTAGCTCGAGAGCTCAAATGCGTAATTATGTAGGGAATAATATTTCAATAATGGTGAGATTTAGTGATTTTAAAACAATTACTAGATCTAAGAAGATACCAGAATTTATCTCTGATTCTAATGATATTTTTAATTATGCATGGGAGCTGTTGCTTGAACATTATGAATTCACTAGAGGTGTTAGATTACTTGGTGTTTCATTGAATGATATTAGAAAAGCAAAAGAACTAAAGGTTCAACTTGATATTTTTGATAAGAAGGATTATAAAGAAGAAGAGAAACTTAGAAAACTTTCTAAGAAATTAAAAGCAGAGTTCGGTGATACAATAATAACCGATTTTGAAAATTTTGATAAAAAAGATAAGTCGATTATTACAACAAGTTTTAGTAAAGATTTTTTAGATTAAAAAAGGAGATAGAATGTTAGCAATTAATAAGAGATTACAATTAGTGGCTGAATATGTAGAAAACAGAAGACTAGCTGATATTGGAAGTGACCACGCTTATTTACCAATTTATTTAGCTAAGAATAATAAAATTGATTATGCTGTAGCTGGAGAAATAGTAGAAGGACCGCATAAAGTTTCTATAAAAAATGTTAGAGAAGAAGGCTTAGTTGGAACTATCGATTGCCGTAAAGCTGCAGGTTTGGATGCTATTGAGTTAAGTGATAATATTGAAGTTATAACAATTTGTGGTATGGGTGGAAAGTTAATCGCAGATATTTTAGAAAAAGGAAAAGAAAAATTAGCAAATAAACCAAATTTAGTACTTCAGCCGAATGTTGGAGAAAATTTTGTTAGAGAAAAACTACAAGAATTAGGTTATGAGATAACAGCAGAAAATATTATTGAAGAAGATGGTCATATTTATGAGATTATCGTTGCGAAACCTGGTGTTATGAAGTTATCTGAAGATGAAATTAATTTTGGTAAGTATTTATTAATAGAGAAAAATGAATTGTTTGTGAAAAAACAAAAACAAGAACTTTCAAAAATTGAGTATATTTTGAATCAATTAGAAAAAGCAAATGAAGTTCAGGAGAATAAAGTAGCTGAATTTAAAAATAAATATAAAAAAATATTAGATATTATTTCTTAATATTTTTATAAGGAGGGGAAAGTATGCTGCAATCTTTGCATGATGAAAGAGAAGCTAAAAAGTTATTAAATTTTAGCGTGAAAATCGCTAAGAGTATGTTGTCATATGGAGCGGAAGTATATAGGGTTGAAGATACAGTTAATAGAATTTACAAATCATTTGATAATATTAAGGCGGCAAATAGTTTAGTTACATATAATTTTGTTATTGTATCTTTTATATATAATGATAATACATATACAGCTATGCGTAGGGTTGTTTTGGGAAATCGTGATTTAGAAAAGATTGCACTATTAAATGATATTTCTAGAAAAATGGTAATGGGTGGTTGTACTTTAGATTATGCATTTAAAAAAATGAAGGAAATCAAGGCTAGGAAAAGATATTCGACAATGGCAGTTATTGCTGCTCTGACATTATCAGGTCCATTCTTTGCAATAATGTTTGGAGGAACATTTAAGGATAGTCTATTCGCGTTTTTAATAATGGCTATTCAGGCTGTATTTCTAACATTAACCGCAAAATATAAGCTTACATCCTTTGTAAGTAATTTCTTAGGCTCATTCATCGCTACTGTTTTGGTAATGCTATTAAATAAGATTTTCTTAATACACAATCCATTTAGCATTATTATAATGAGTTTGATGCCTCTTGTTCCTGGAGTTCAAGTTACAAACGCTGTCCGTGACTTTATGGCTGGTGATTACCTTTCGGGGATGATAGGGATTCAGGCAGCAATTTTCGTATCAACAGCTATTGCACTTGGTGTAGTTATGGGATTAAAATTGGTGTAAGGAGAATTTTATGGAGAATAATGTTTTTATACAATTTATTGCGGGTTTTGTGGTTAGTATAGCTTTTGCAATTTTCTTTAATGCACCGAGAAAATCATTGTTTATGTGTGGTGTTATTGGAGCTGTCGGTTGGTTAGTTCAGGTAGTAACAAATTTATTGTTAGCTGATGTAGTAGTAAGCAGTTTTTTAGGTGCAGTATGCGTAGGTGTTCTTTCAACTAATGCATCTAGAATTTTAAAACTACCAGCCACGATTTTTATTTATACAGGTATGGTACCTTTAGTTCCAGGTTATGGTATGTATAATACGATGCAAAATATTGTAACTAAGA
>CAMYEU010000220.1 GCA_947254465.1 uncultured Gemella sp.
TCGTGGGCTCGGAGATGTGTATAAGAGACAGCATCTACACTATCTGTTTTTGTTCCCGGTTTTTGAGGAATATCAGCTACTACAACAGTTCGTTCTTTCTTGGTAACAGAATCTGTTTCATTAATTTTCCTGATTGTAAAGTCTGTTAGTTTTTGAGTTGATCCCGTTTCAGTTACATACGCATCAATTACATTAAGTCGATAATCTATTGGATCTATAAGCATAGCATTTTTTTCAAAGTTAAGAGGAATATGATTCATTCTGTAATCAACTGTATAATCAAATTCTTCTCGAACATCATCTAGTACTGCTCCATAAGATTTTTTCCCTGTTAAAATAGGGTCCTCAATATCTTTTTTATCGTTCTCAGCATTTTTGTCTGTGATTGATTTTTTGACATTAGGATAACAATATTTTAATGAATTAACTTTTACTGTTCGTTCTTCTTTTGAGCCAATTAAATCTGTTTGGTATTTTCCTACATGGAAACGTCCTACTAACTCTCCAACTTTTTTATCTTCTGTTGTAGGAGTATAATCATCAGCTGGCGCTACTTCCTCATCTTCGCTCAGGTTAGGTTGTTCTACAGTATTTACTAACTCATAATCAAATTTATTTTCTCCTGGATTAAAAGCTGCATCAGGTACTGAAATAGTGACATTATTACCATCTTGTTTTATAGTTCCACGAATTTCATGTTCTTTATCAATAGTTTCCTTATCAACTACTTTCTTATGGTTTATACTCACTGATTTTACTCTATAACCCTCTGTGACTGTAAAATCACCTTGTACATTTTCTTTAATCAACGCATTACCTACAGAAGCTAATACTTTATTAGAAAATGCTTGAATATCATTTTGTTCATTAACATAGAATGTTGCATTTTTCCCGTTAATTACTTTATCAGGAGAAGCTAAACTTCTAAGTGCTGTTGAGAATATTTCACGAACAGATCTATTATCACCAAAATTTATTCCAGTGTCTCTAAAACCATTATCATAAATATTATAATATTGTCCATATGTAGTTAGTTTATTTAAATCTTCCCAGAAACCTACTACAACAGAACCTTTTTCTCCTACGGCTTGTTTAAGTTTAGCACCTACTTTAGTAAGTTCATCAGCTCTTGCTAGGATATTTGAAGATCCTTCCATTTGTTGATACTCTAGTGGATTAATACCATATTTTTCTAATAATTTATCATTTCTCTTACCTGAATATTCAATAACAACTTTACCATCTTTACGAACACCATTGGCTACTCCGTCTGTAATAAGAAGGAATACTGTTTTTCTATCATTATTCATATTCCCTTTTACGCTATTATACTTATTTATTACATCCTCAATAGCTGGAACAGTTGGAGTTCCTCCATTCGTTGTAATAGAATTAATAAAGTTATGGATAGCAGTTTTATCATTTGTTAAATTACTAGATTCTAGAGTATACTTACTTCCATCCCATGTACCTTCTCGATAATCCCCAGTAAAATTAGTATCAGCTTCATATTTAGTTACCCAGTTGTTTATAGAGCTATTCCACCAGTAAATATCATTACCTGAATAATAATACCAAGTTCCCTTTTCTGGGTCATAATTTCTTCCACTAGTATCTACATATGAACTAGCTGATGGTTGCTGTTGTTTATCATAAAGTCTATATCCGTCTAAATCTTTGAAACTCGCTACCATTACACGGTCAGTAGTATCTGGATCACCTGTAAATACTAAACGAGGTTTATCAGGATCATAATTAATTGCATCTACTGGAGTTGTTAATTGCGAAAGAGCAGCTTTAACATTTCCAATTGTATTTTCAAACGATCCACTAGCATCTTGTAAAATAACAAGATCTATCGGCTTTCTTGGGACCGCCCAATGGGTTTTATCTTTTTTCTTAACTACAATATCACACCCTTTTTGTGATACTGTAACATCATCGCCTAAAGATCGAATATTATGTATTAAATCGTCATTTACAGCTCGTGCTATATGTTGTGTTGTCTTTAGCCACGGGGAAAACAACGTAAATATTACAGATAGTGCTAAGAAAACTTTAAACAGTTTTCTTAAATCTTTTCTTTTAAAAATATACCTTTCCTTTGACATACCTACTCCTCTATTCTATCTTTTTTTTCGTTTGAATATTGTAAGTACACCTGCTATTATAAATGCAAATACACCTGCAATGAATGTATTAATTTGTGAAATACCTGTTGATGGTAATTTACCTTTAATACTTTCAGTTTTTCTATCTTTATTGATATCTTTAGCTTTTGAATTTTTTTCATTACGAGTTGTATTTGATTTTGGATCTAACGTTCCAATTTCTAAAATTTGATTTTTAGCCTCTTTTTCAATCTCAGTAGATACAACTGTTGTTCTTTCTTTCCCATCAATTATTTCTACTTTAGAAAATACTTTGCGTTTTCCTTTTTCTCCAGAAGCAATTTCTCTTTGTACACCTTTTTCTAACTTATTATTGTATCTTTTTTCTACAGAAAATGGAATTTCTTCTGTAGTGATATCTAATTTTGGTTTCTCTTCTACAAGATTTTGTACTCCTTCTTCAGGTGTTACACTGAATTTCTCCCTTGGTACTGGTTTAAAATCTGGTGTTGGAGTCGGTGTTACTCCTGTTCCCCCTGGAACAATAGTTTTTTCTTTTGTTCCTACTAGAACTACTTTGTTTACTGGCTGTTTTGTTACTTCTTCTTTTACTTTCGTTCTAGTATTTTCTACTTCTTTTCCAT
>CAMYEU010000221.1 GCA_947254465.1 uncultured Gemella sp.
GAGATCCTGAGATGTCTCGTGGGCTCGGAGATGTGTATAAGAGACAGGTTTTATATAGTCGAATACTTGGTTGAGTCTTTTTTTCTATCATGTACTTAAGATACTTCTCAAAATACAGACCATCTTTTTCATAAAGTGTTGTGAAAATAATAGGAAATGCTACTCCTATCATAATAAGCATAGATATATCATTTGGTAGATTTTTTCTTGATAATATATAAATAGGAAAGCCTATTACTCCTGCTATTGTAAATCCAATTAATTGTCTTTTTGTTAAATTTAATGCTACTTTGGTTTTTACTTTAGTTAAATCTTTTGGAACATTTACATATGCCATTATTCTATTTCCTCTATTCTATAAATTATCATCTCATCTTCCCTTTCTTTTTTTCTTATTTTATTTGTTATATATGATCCAATTATAATTATTGGTAATCCTATTATTCCAAACCTTTTAATTTTAAGTTCATTCTTTCTTTTATTTATTCCTTTAAACATTTCTCCTCCCTTTAATGTGCATTTAATATTGATTTTGCAATACTTCCAGATTTCATCATCGTAATTCCAAGTATTAGTGTGTAGCCAAGTAGTTCAAAAATACTCTTGTGTATATCTGTTATACTTAAAGTCTTTACAAGAACTGCGTAAATACCTACACATATAAGCAAAAATAACCCTTGTAGTCCAAGAGCAAAAAGTCCTCTAATATAATTAGTTCCTATGCTCCCCCATTCTTTGTTTCCCATAGTGGCAAAAGGTATAGCACAAACAGAGGTATAGATATATATTTCTATCATTCTTCCATAAAGTATTACCGTTATTAATACCGATATTCCTTGAATTATCATTTTTACTATAGAGGTTTCTATTACTACTGTCATAAGTTTTCCTATTGATTCATTCTTCAATGTTTCTGTCATAGCCGCTATATCCCCTGGTGAAACTTTTGAACTCACATTAGCTACTCCTGCTGCTTTTCCTATTAAACTTTGAGCTACATCAAATACTGCCATAGAAAATTCAAAAGCATGAGATACCAACCATACAGCTATCCACATTTTTATAATATATTTAAAGAAATCAAATGTATCTGTATCGTTCATATTATTCTTATTCATTACCATTTGAATTAACTCAATACATAAAACTGCAGTTATGATAAGACCTGCTATAGGAAGTATTACATTTTCACTTATTGATTTTATAAAGTGGAAAACTTCCGAGTTCCATCCACTCGGAGTTTTTCCAACTTCTGTTGCTATCGTAGATACTTTATCATTTATATCAAGAAGCATTCCACTTAAATTTTCCTTGATCATGTCTATAAGCATCTCCGAAAAAAACTCTTTGATCTTATCTACTATATTAAACATCTTATTTTAATACATTTGCTAAAAGTGGAATTAATTTAAGTCCAATAAGCACAATTCCTCCACCTGCCATAAGTTGCTTAATACCTTGAGATTTAGCTCCAGGGTTATCATTACCATAACCTTCCATTAGATTAATTACTCCCCAAGAACCAAGTCCAGCTCCAATCGCTGTTACTAATACCTTTAATACATTTACTGCTTGTGTGAAAAACTCCATTTTTTATTCCTCCTCTTTTTCTTCTTTATTTATTCTATTAATATGTTTTACAATAAAATTTTTGAATATTTTCTCCTCTTTTTTTACCTCTTTAAAATATCCAAATATATGAACATACTCACCGCTTTCGAAATCCTCTACTGTCTCTACTTTTTCTCCGTATAGATTGCAATAAATATATTCTTTTTTTGTTTTTCCATTTTCTTTAAATTTATTTACTACAGTAAAATTTGCTACTTCTCTTTTTCCTTCATTTATATCTATTGTTGTTGTTTTTATTTCTCCAACTAAATTTCCACTTATGTTTAGCATTTCTCTTTCCATATCTTATTTTCTCCTTAATTTTTTTATGATTTTTTCAAAAAAAGAACATCTATTTTTATTAGATGTCCTGATACTATGGCTATTTAATTTTTAAAGGAGAATCTCTTTCATTGTATATCTTCATGCAATCCTCCCATTTAGTATAAAAAAATACACCTAAAGTTTTTATATTCTTTAGGTGTTTATATATTTTATGTTTTTTTATTTAAAATGTTGCTATTAACTCTTTCTGAGAATTTGTTAAAATTGAGTTTTTTAGCCATATTGACTCTTTACTAATTATAGAATTAGCTTTGTTAATTATATTTTCATCTACTATGGGATATGAATATTTATTTAAGTTTATTGTCCCGTCTTTATTAATTTTTACTTCTAGAAACCTATAACTATTTATTCCTGAAACTAAAGCAGTGTCGATTAAAACCTTATATTCAGATGAAGGAAGCAGCTTTATATTTTTTAAGCAAGTAGAAATTTTTTCTTTATAATCTAATAATGTTATTATCTTTTTATATCCTGATATGTTTAAATCATTAATTAAATATTTTTCCATAAAACTTCCTCCTTTCCAAAGTTCCTCTATTAATTAAATACTTGATAAAACTCATTAATTAATTTTAAATTTGTAATAATTAATTCTCTTGCTGTTTTTAAATCTTCAATAACTTTATTTATACCTTAGACAATATTCAATTTTAATTTTATGCCTCTAAAACTTCAACTTCCATATCACTTTTTAATCTAATTCCATCCTTCTTCTTAAAATATTGTTCTATATCAAACCTGTCTCTTATACACATCTCCGAGCCCACGAGACATCTCAGGACCTCGT
>CAMYEU010000222.1 GCA_947254465.1 uncultured Gemella sp.
GTACAAAGATCTAGAATTCTTAAATTATTTTTCTTAGTTGTTTTTACATATTCTACTACTTTATAAATAAGTTCCTCTGTCTCCATTCTTGGTGAAAGAACATCTTTAGTAACTTTAAATTTTCTATCATAAAAATATTCAAAACCTACTAAATGACTTAATGGAACATCTTCTTTAATATGTTTTTCAATCAAAGAAAAATATTTTTCTTCTCTTTCTTTAGATAATTGCTCTGAAAGTTTATTCGAGAATAACTGTGGACTTTCATCTAGCATATACATTAGTAAAAATCTTGCTAAAGATTCTTCTTTTCCTTGTCTTCTTAAAAGAAGACAAGCTTTTGTTATAGCTTGCCTTCTGTTCATTATAGTTCTTCACCTTTATTAAGTTCTGCCATTTTTTCAGCTTGTTCAGCAATACGAAGTGCTTCTAGAACTTCATCAAGTTTACCTTCCATAATTTGGTCTAGTTTTTGAATAGTTAAACCAATTCTGTGGTCAGTTACACGATTTTGAGGATAGTTATATGTTCTAATACGTTCAGAACGGTCACCAGTACCAACTTTAGATTTACGTTCAGCATCGAACTTAGCTTGCTCTTCTTGTTGATATTTATCATATACACGAGCACGTAAAACTTTCATAGCTTTCTCTTTATTCTTAATCTGAGAACGTTCATCCTGCATAGAAACTACTACTCCTGTAGGAATGTGAGTTAAACGTACAGCTGACATAGTTGTATTTACCGATTGACCTCCAGCACCACTAGATGCAAATGTATCAACACGGATATCATTTTCATTAATGTCAATCTCAATCTCTTCAGCTTCTGGTAGTACTACTACTGTTGCAGTTGAAGTGTGGATACGTCCACTTGATTCTGTTGTAGGAACACGTTGCACACGGTGTGCACCACTTTCGAATTTCATCTTAGAGTATACATCTTCCCCAGAAATAATAAAGATTGCTTCTTTAATACCACCGATTCCAGTTTCAGAACGTTCTAGTACATCTACTTTCCATCCTTGAGATTCAGCAAATCTAGTGTACATACGTAATAAATCACCTGCGAACAATTGTGCTTCATCTCCACCAGCTGCTCCACGAACCTCAACAACAACGTTTTTACCATCATTAGGGTCTTTTGGTAATAATAGAATTTTTAATTCTTCTTCCATAGGTGCAAGAGTTGGTTCTAATTCTTTAATCTCCTCTTGCATCATTTCTTTCATTTCTTTATCTTCTTCAATTTCAAGAAGTTCTTTAGTATCTTTAATTTGTTGAACTATATCTTTGTATTCTCTAAATACAGCTACTGTTTTTTCGATAGAGCGTTGTTCTTTAGAGTATTCCATAAGTTTTTTTGTATCACTTACGACATCTGGATCACTAAGTAATTCGTTTAACTTCTCATAACGCTCTTCAACTATCTCAAGTTGTCCAAAAATTTCCATTTCTTCCTCCTAATTTATCTTTTAATTTCATGACAATGACGACATCTAGCTTCATATGATTCACTCGCTCCAATAACTACAATTGGATCGTCATACTTCGCAGGTTCCCCATTAATTAATCTTTGACTTCGACTCGCTTCTTTTCCACATTTATTACATACAGCATGAAGTTTAGTTACCATTTCACTAATAGCCATAATCTCAGGCATAGGGTGAAATGGCTCAGCTTTGAAATCCATATCTAAACCTGCGACAATAACACGAACTCCATTATCAGCAAGTTTATTTATAACTTCAACAATCTTATCATCAAAAAACTGCACTTCATCAATTCCTATGATATCATATTTTTCATCATTTATATACTCATAAATCTGCTCTGCTTTATCAATATTTACAGATTCATAACTATTTCCATTATGTGTAGAGACCTTATTCTCTTCGTATCTATTATCTATAGACGGTTTGAATAGAAGTACTTTCTGTTTAGCGATTACTCCGCGTTTTATACGTCTTAGGAGTTCCTCTGATTTTCCAGAAAACATACTGCCACAAATACATTCTATCCATCCGAATTTTCTATTTTCTATCATTATTAATCCCCTCGGGCTTATATTATATAATTACTAATAGAATAAAAACAGACAATCCAATAAAGAAATGTCTGTTTTATTTTTCTTACTTGATACCGTATTTTTTGTTGAAACGTTCGATACGTCCATCTGCTTGAGCGAATCTTTGACGCCCTGTGTAGAATGGGTGTGTATCTGAAGAGATCTCAACTTTTAATAATGGGTATGTATTTCCGTCTTCCCACTCGATAGTTTCTTTAGATGGTTTAGTTGAACCACTTAAAAATTTGAAACCACTTGTAGTATCCATAAATACAACTTTACGGTAATCTGGATGAATTCCTTCTCTCATTATTATCGTCTCCTTCTGCCCTGAACGCTTTTAATACGAACAGAGTTATTTTTCAGTGAGTTAATCACATACCTACTTATTATAAATAATATTCTAAAAAAAATCAAGTACTTTTACTAATATTTGTAAACTTTTTTTGTTGACACCCTTATTTATTTTTTAACAATTATATACAAAGATACACATTATTATATCATATTACAAAAAATAGGAATGGCTCAACAAAATCTTATTTCTCCGAAATCATGATTTTTGAGTCATTCCCAAATATTATTATTTACTTTTTAATTCTTCGGTTGCAACATCTTCTCCGAACCATTTATTAGAAATTTCTTGAAATTTACCATCTTTATAC
>CAMYEU010000223.1 GCA_947254465.1 uncultured Gemella sp.
GATTTGAAGATGAAAGAAAAGAAAGTGAACAAACATTTTTCTCAAAAAAACAATGGGAAGATATTATAGATAGAAATGATGGCAGTATAACTTATGCATTCCCAAGTAGTGAGTTATTAGAAGTATCAGGACAAAGTGTTTTTGTAACGAGATTTAAAAATGAATATTATAACATAGACAAAACAGAATTATTTGAGCATTTAAATGATTCTTTGCCAAATTATATGATTCCATCTGATATAAAAATATTACAAAATTTACCCAAAACAAGCAATGGGAAAATTAACAAAGATGCAATAATAAATTTATTCAAAGTAGAAGATGATGATATTAGTATTGATAAATCACAAATGACAGAGATAGAAAAAAAGATTGAACATATATGGTGTAAAGAGCTAAATAAGTCTTTTATTGGATTAGATGAAAACTTTTATAGTGTAGGAGGAGACTCTCTTTTAATAGCACAAATTATAAGTGAAATTCTGGAAAAAGTAGAAGAAGCAAAAGATTGGGACTGGAGTTCTTTACTAACTGAAATGATGCAAACGCCGACAATCAGAGAAATTTCCAAAAAAATTCAAAACAGGTTTGATAATATTGATAAAAAGATTGACAAGTCTTTATCAGTATTAAAAAAATCTAGTTTAGAAAATGATAAGAAAACTGCTAAAGTCTTATTTCACGCAGGGACAGGAACATTATCTGCATATACAGAATTATTAGATTATATTATAAAAGATAGTAATGATGTCGAAGATGTATTGGGCTTTTCTTTTGGAGATGAGGCTGAATATATTTCTATGAAAACTGAGGATACATTTAAAAATCTTGGAGAAAAATATGGAGAGGTATTATGTAAACTCGGTTATTCCAAGTATATCCTTATTGGACATTGCGTTGGTGGATTGATAGCTATTGAGGCTGCGAACTATATAACCAATAAAAATATGAATGTATCAGATGTAACTTTATTGAGTACGACTATTCCAAGAGAACAAAAAAGAACAGTTTTCCATTGTTTATCAAGAAATAAATACGATATAGCACTAAAGACAAGTTTAGAAAATGAATTACTGCTAGAAAGAACATTTTCTAGGCTAATAAATGCTGATATTTTTAAAGCTGGTCATACTGTAAGTGATGAAAGACTCGATGATTGTATAAAATATATGGTAAAAAATCTAGATGGTGACTTGAAAATACAGTCGTTTGAGAGACTTGTTGGAGAGTATGAGGATATAGGACTTGAGTTTAAAAGACTTTCTTCAATTCCAATTTCCGAAAGACTAAATAATCTTTATAATTCAATAAATAGAGATAAGGTAAATTTATTAGATAATGAAATAAAAATGTTAAATACACTATTTAACATCTTTTCTCAAAATTTTGGATGTGTATCAACTTATAAACCCCCAAAATATAACGGGAATGTAAGGGTTTTCTCTTGTGAAGAAACAGAAAAAAGTTTTTATGGAGAATTTTTTGGAGAAGATAAAGAAACTTGGGAGAAGTATTTAGCTGGGAATATAGTGTACAGCAGTATATCAGGACAACATTTTGATTGTTTAACTGGAGAAAATCTAAAACAAAATAGCACGAAGATATTAAAATTCATTAATGAATAGGGAATATTCAAAATGATAAAATTATTTAATGATTCAAGCTAAAAATTGAAGTCATATTGGTTTTTATTTACTAAAAGAGAGGTGAATATATGAAAAATCCGATAATTGGAATATTGGGAGGAAGTGGAAATATTGGTTCAAAATGTGTGGAAATTATAAGTGAGATATATCCTTTATATGCTACCTACAAGAACAATAAAAAACAAGATACAGAAAATTGCACCTATGTACAGATGGACATAAAAGATTTGGGTAAAGTCACTGAATTTTGTAATCAAGTCGATATTTTGATAAATTGTGCTGGAGCATCATATAAAAATGGAGAAAAGATAGCTAAAATAGCAAGTGAATGCAATATTCCATATATAGATCCATCAGGTGAATCATTTTTAGAGGATAAAATAAAAGAAGAATTAGATAACAACATATTTGTTTTATCTTCGGGATATTTCCCTGGATTAAGTGGAATTATGGCAAGTTATGCTTGTAGTTGTTTAAAAAATGTTGATTCTATTTCAGGTTTTAATGTAAGTGAAGAAATTCCCAGTAAATCAGCAATTGAAGACTTTGTTTTAACAAATTTATCTGGGTTTGGAAAAGCGTTATATTATTACAAAAATGGTGAGCTTGTATATGAAGATGGAATTAAATTTGTAAATGTTAATGGTGATATTTATAAGCTATCGAACTATATTACCAAAGAATTTTTAAGAGTAGCAGAAAAATTTAATGTTAACACTGCAAATTGGTTTAATCAAATTTATGACGATAAAGTTATTCGAAAAATGCAGGAAATAGTATCAAAATCTGATAAACTTGAGGGTAGTTATAGTAAAGATATAGATAGTATAATTTCATTTTTTAAAGCAAATATTTCTAAAAATAATTTTAACAAGCTAATAATTTCTGCGAAAAATTCTATGGAAAACATTGAGATTGAAGTAGAAAGTAAAGAAAGCAGTACAATGAGTGCTGTAATTTGTTCTAATCTTGTTAAGAAAATCCTGGAGAAAAATTATAAAAATGGGCTATATTATTCAATGGATATTTTAGACCTGTCTCTTATACACATCTCCGAGCCCACGAGACATCTCAGGATCTC
>CAMYEU010000224.1 GCA_947254465.1 uncultured Gemella sp.
ACCCCAGCAACAGCAGAAGTACCAGAATACACAGATCCAGTAGGAACAAGTAGTACGGATGGAGAAGGAAACCTAATTACCCCAGCAACAGCAGAAGTACCAGAATATACAGATCCAGTAGGAACAAGTAGTACGGGTGGAGAAGGAAACGCAATTACCCCAGCAACAGCAGAAGTACCAGAATACACAGATCCAGTAGGAACAAGTAGTACGGATGGAGAAGGAAACCTAATTACCCCAGCAACAGCAGAAGTACCAGAATACACAGATCCAGTAGGAACAAGCAGTACGGATGGAGAAGGAAACGCAATTACCCCACCAACTGTAGAGATTTCAGAATTCAACGGAGGAACAGCGGCAACAGATTCACCAATAAATAAAGGAGCCAAATATAGTGAAGTATTATCTACAAAAGTAACAAAACGCTTAGCTAATACAGGAGAAACTAATACTAATACAGGATTAGCAGGATTAGGAATCCTAGGTGGATTACTTGCAGCAGCAAGATGTCGTAAAAACGATAAAAACTAATTTAAAGTTTATAATAAATCTTTAAGTATAGTAGAAAGGGGCTGAGCCAAAAGTCTTAAATTTTAACAAGGTTTATATGGGAATTCATAGACGCAGTGGTTTATTGATATCTAAATTCGCTTTATAAAAGCTTTTTAGATATCTAATAAACTGTGCGGGAGTGACTCGACAAAATCGATTTCTTTGAAATCACGATTTTGGAGTCACTCCCTTTTTTGTTAAAGGCTTTAGCTAGTTGAGGGGACGAAGTCTCCGAAACAAAAAACCCCCCCTACTTCTCAGTATAAAATAAATTTCATTTAAACTTTTTAACTAATTTTCGTATTTTTGTGTCTATTTACTTGACTATAGTTCATTTGCACATTTTTATTTTGTCAAAACTGCACATTCTTATTTTATTATTTTCAAAATAAATAAGATATAGCGCGGGGCTGACCTAAAAGTTCTAAGTTTTTTGAAAGTATATATTATAACTTATAGATGCAGTGATTTATTGATATTTAAGTTCGCTTTTCGAAAACTTTTTAGATATCAATAAACTTTATGGGAGTGACTTAAAAATTTTGTTTCTTAGAAATCATGATTTTTGAGTCACTCCTTTCTTAATATCTCTAAAAAAATCTAATATTATTAGTAATAATTTACTTATAATTTATAAGAGATGTCTAATATAGATATTATAATATTATTTTTATAAATTAAACATAGTATCAGTTTAAAATTTTTGACATACACGTATTTAAAAATTAGAATATAATTAAGGGGATTCATTAAGAATTATAACATAAAGATTTAGTGATGAAGAATATGCGAAATATATAAAATATTTTTGTTAATTTGAAATTCTTATGAATAGTTCATTTTTTATAGGGGAGTAATATTAAGATAATAACTTTTTAGTTAATATAATATTTTAAGAATATTATTTATAATTTTTAATAAACAAGGTTAGTAAGAATTATTGAGTTTATTTTTTTAAAATCTATAAAGTTGATGTAAGATTTATAAGACAAGAGAGGGATTCCCATGGGAAGTAAAAACAATGTATTAAAATATACGGTAAAAAAATTTAGTGTTGGAACATTTTCAGTATTAGTAGGTGCTTTTTATATTTTTAGCAGCGCCTGCTTTGGCAAGTGAGACGAATTCTAGCGAGAATATACATAAGGAAAACAATGTTATAATAGATAAGGAAAATCATAACGAAAGTAACGCTTTTAAAAATGTAGCAAATGAAAAAAATGTAGAAAAAAGTATTTCTGAAGATGTTAAGGTAAATGATTTAGCAAAGAAGAAAAAAGATTCACTAGGAAAAGATGTTTTGATAGATGAAAATGAAGGGGAAAAGTCGAGAGTCCGTAATGATAAGTCTGCTGTATTAGAAAGAGAATCTAAAAAACGATTTGCTACAGATGAAGATCTTGTAAAAATTTCAAAAGGTTTAATAACAACAGAAGATTCGAAGATTGATAATTTACTTTTTGGAAAAAAAACGTTAAAGGCGGATGAAGATAGTGATGGGGATAATGTGAAAAATAATCGTGAGATTTATACTTATGAAAAAGGCGGAAAAACATATTATGGTTACTATGGGCATCCATTTTTAAAGGATACAGATGGAGATGGAGTAATAGATCATGATCAGAGCGATTTGAGTAAACCGGGAGATGATGATAATTTCAAGTGGTATGTTACCGATCGAGATATGGCTTTATTTATGAAATTATCGTATCGTGATGATAGTTATATTAAAAAAGTTCTAGATAAGGATTACCAGTGGACAAAGGCTGATAACATTATTAAAGATGACTCTAAGGCCGAAAACAAATATGAACTTATGCACAATGAACTGTCGCCATATTGGGAAGTCGACAAAACTTATCATTATGATAGTGGGCTTGATGCAGTATTATTTAAAACAAAAAGTGCACTATCAATTGTTCCAGATGGATTGGTTCATGTTTTAGCTATACGCGGAACTAAAGGTGGAAAAGATATAGGTAATGATGTAGTTGTTGCGTTTGGTCAAAATCCACAACAAGGTAAAGAAATTGAAGAAATAATAAAAGAGATTGGATTAAGAGAAGATATAAAGAACTTTTATATTACAGGACATTCATTAGGGGGATACCTAACTCAACGTGCAGTCTGTCTCTTATACACATCTCCGAGCCCACGAGA
>CAMYEU010000225.1 GCA_947254465.1 uncultured Gemella sp.
ATCCTGAGATGTCTCGTGGGCTCGGAGATGTGTATAAGAGACAGGTAGTAAGTCCCATATTTTTAGTTTTGTGATTGGCTCTATCTACAATTAATTCGGCTGCAGTTTTCCCATGAATTGCATAGTGCAATTTATTTTGAATAGCTGCAAAAAACCTTTTTGTTGCTTTTGCAGATGGGTCATAGTCTAAAGATGTGGCATAAATATCTGTGATTTTTTGATAGAATCTTCTCTCAGATAATCTAATCTCACGAATTTTTACAAGTAATTTTTCGAAATAATCTTTGGTAAGTTTTGTGCCAGAATTTTTTAATCTTTCATCATCCATTGCCCAACCTTTAATTGTAAAATCTTTTACAATTTGGTTTGCCCACTTTCTAAATTGGACGGCACGTTCGTTATTTACTTTAAAGCCTACTGCAATAATTGCTTGTAGGTTATAGTGTTTTGTTTCTCTTGAAACATTTCTAGAACCTTCTTTTTGAACTATTAGGAAATTCCTAATAGTTGCTTCTTCTTGTAATTCACTATCGGCATAGATTTTTTTAAGATGTTCATTTATTGTGGCGACACTAACATCATAAAGAGCTGCCATCATCTTTTGAGTTAGCCAAATATTCTCATCTTCATATCTAATTTCTATAGCTTCTTGATCATCACCATTCGCTGCAATAAAAGTCAAGTATTCAGCAGCAGATGATCTAATTTGAAGTTCTTTTTTATCATGATTTTCGTCTTTATTTTTATCCATTTCTTTACTCATAATTTCCTCCAAGTATAAATTTCATTCTACCTTTAAACACTGGAATACTAATTAAGAATACAATTACATAATGTATAAAGGAATTTATCATCATATTTTTTGTTATTGGTAATTGATGATAAGTTTGACCTATTATTTTAAAAGCGGCTAGAGTGTTTGTTATAAAATCAAGTGCCAACCATAGGGCAACGGATGATCCTATAAAAGCAATTACATAGTTTAAAAACTTACTAAATTTTGGTAGCTTTTGATTTATTAAAACTAGCAATATTCCATAAATTATTACTATTGTAATTGAAAGGGGAATAGCTAATTTGTTATCTAGTTTATCTTTTATGGATATATAAAATCCTAAACCTACAACTATAAAATCAATCAAAAATGCTGAGATTTTTACAGAGTAGGTAGTGATGAGATAGTAGAAAACTATTCCAGAAAGGATTAATAAAAAATATCCTGCAATAAAAATTCCCATAGAGTCTCCTAATAATAATCATCATGTTCAGGGCGATAGTTTTTAAGAAAATCTCCCTGAGGTATATTAACATTAACTGGTTTATTAAACTTGCCCATTTTTGCTAACTCAGAAATTTTTAGATTTAGTAAATTTATATCTACGCCTAACTTTCCAGCAATTTCATAATCACAAACTTGATCATTGATATTATCTAGGACATCTTCATCACTAATTAATAAATGAGCTGCAAAAATATTAGCTTCAGTTTCAAATTTGTTTGTTGGGTTTAATACTGTTTGGTCATGAAAAGCTCCACCTCTCATACAATAATCTCTGTGAAGTTGATCGTGACCTAATTCGTGTGCTAATATCGTCTTTCTATTAAAATTTGTGTTACTACTGATAAAAATAAATCTGTTCCTTTGAATATAATGGTACATTCCTAAAAGTATTTCTGTTTTAGGTAGATATACCAGGTTAATATTCAAAGCTTCTATTAATTCGATAGGATCTCGTGTCTTATATTTTTTTATAAGTCGATTAACCTTATCATATATATAGCGATTCATGCTCATAAAATCACCTAATCTTTTTTCTTACGACCGTATTTCTTGTTTTCTCTTTTAGCCTCCCAATAAGCACGAGTAATGGCTTCAAAAGCAGCATCTTTATCTTCGTCAGAAATTTCTCCACCAGCAAATAAAGAGCTTAGACCTTCTGTTAATGCTCTAGCTTTTTCTAATTCCCTTTTGCCACCCATGTTATAAACTCTATTTAAAAACTCGTCACTTTCTTCTAGAAGATAATTGTAATCACAGTCCATAACTTCAGCTATTTTTTTGTAAACCTCGACATCTCTTGGGTATCTTTCTCCGTCTTCATAATGTACAAGAGTTCTTGTACTTATTCCTATCATCTTTGCAAAATCTGCTTGACTTAACTTTTCTTTTTCACGAAAATCCTTTAATCTATCCGCAAAAGCCATAATTTTAACCTCCTGTACTAATGTGCATTTATAACTTTTAATACGAACAATAGTGCTTGAATTATTTTTCAATTTGAGATATAATACAAACTGAACTTATATTCATATTATAGCACAAACATTCAAGTTTGTAAATAAGTTGTATTGGGGTGATTAGATTGAGAATAAGTAAAACTTTAAAGAATATAATGAACATGTATGCAGATAGCAACTTGAAATTTGAAGAAATCAGTTCAGCTGCAAAACTTATTTTAAGTTTATATAGACAAGTTACCTGGGCAGTAGATAGTAGGGCAAATTTTATGATGTTTGAGAGTAAAGAAAACTATGGATCAACTTCAGAATCTGCTTACTTGTATCTTTCTACATTTGCTCCAGAAAGAATTGAAGAAAAGTTTAATAATAGAGTTTCCAATGTAATGGCTGTCTCTTATACACATCTGACGCTGCCGACGATATGCAGTGTG
>CAMYEU010000226.1 GCA_947254465.1 uncultured Gemella sp.
AGATCCTGAGATGTCTCGTGGGCTCGGAGATGTGTATAAGAGACAGGTACCTTCCATTGAAGGTTTTTCAATAAATTGGATACAGTTTTCAGGAGCACCTGCTTTAACTGCTGCATCACGAACGATACGTGCTGCTTGTTTAGAACATTCATTAGCAGATGGGTGGAAACTAAATATGATTGGATTACGAGTTTTTAAACAGATTAGAGATTTGAACACTGTTGTTGATGTTGGGTTAGTTGTTGGAACAACCCCACAAACAACTCCAACTGGTTCAGCTATTGCAGTAAGGCCGTCAACATCATCTTTATCGATTACTCCTACAGTTTTAAGATCGCGCATATAATTTACTATGTATTCACATGCGTAAAGGTTTTTAATAGCTTTGTCTTCAACAACACCGCGCCCAGTTTCCTCTACTGCTGCGACAGCTAAAGGACCGTGAGCTTCAAGAGCTGCTACAGCGGCTGCTTGAACTATTTTGTCAATTTTCTCTTGATCTTCAATTTTTTTGAACTCATCCAAAGCAACTAGCGCTTTAGATACTAATGTGTTTACTTCTTCAACTGGATCTACAGTTTGTAATTTTTCTTTTGCCATGATATTTAACTCCTTTGATGCTCAGTTTATATTATAATAGGATAAAAATTCGCTACATCAAACTCTTATCTATTGTTATAAACATCTTTTATTTGATTACAACTATATTTTATCACCTATCTATAAACATGTAAATATCTGTTATATAACTAGAAAACTATATAAAACGTATATTTTTTCATCGGTATAAAAAATAAGAATCCGTTTTCAATTTTATGTATATTTTTAAAATTATTAGCTGTTATATAAATTAAATATATTATAATAAAGGCATTTTTAAATTTATTATAAAAAATATGCAATAGTTGATATATAACAGAATTCTTTGTTTAACACTTGTATGGAAAGTGAAATATAATGTTAAAAATAAAAATAAAACGACTGATAATGATTATCGATAAAATTTTGTGATTCGTATTATATAATAGAAGAAATTTTTTAGTATAGATAGAAAACTATTTATAGATTAGATTAAGGATGGGAATTCGATTAAAATATTAACAAGTAACTGTTAGCGAAATGATATAAAATGTTAAAGAGTATTGTTGTTTGATTACTAAGAGAGATAATAAATATATTAATAAAAAAATTATGGTAAAAATATATAGTTATTAGTTGCTTTTTATTTTTATACTTGATATAATAGTCGCTAGAGTAATTTTATTACTCCTTACTCTCTAATAAATTAGAGAGTCGCAAAGACCAAAAGGAGGTAACACACACATGAGAAAATATGAAGTAATGTTTGCTGTTCAACCACGTATCGATGAAGAAGCTAAAAAAGCTGTGGTTGATAGATTCGTAAATATTCTTTCAGAAGGTGCAGAAGCAGTAGAAGTTAAAGATTTAGGTAAAAAACGCTTAGCTTATGAAATCGAAGACTTCAGTGATGCTTACTACTATGTAGTAGAATTAACTTCAGAAACAGATGCGTCTACAAAAGAATTCGATCGTTTAGCAAAAATTAGCGATGACATCATCCGTCACATGGTAGTAAGATTAGAAAAATAAGGGGTGATTTACTATGATTAATAACGTAGTATTAGTAGGAAGATTAACTAAAGATCCAGAATTAAGGTATTCTAATTCGAATATTCCAATGGTTTATTTTACAGTGGCTGTAAATAGAACATTTGCTGATCAAAATGGTCAAAGACAAGCAGACTTTATTGGATGTGTAGCTTTTAGAAAGCAAGCAGAAAATATGGCGCGTTTTTTAGGACGTGGTAGTCTGATTGGAGTGGAAGGTAGAATTCAGACTAGAAATTATCAAGGTAAAGACGGGAATACTGTTTATGTTACTGAAGTAGTAGCTGATAGAATTCAGTTCCTTGAATCTAAGTCTAGTTCTAATAGACAAAACAATGGTTTTGACTCAATGAGTTTTAATCAACCTCAATCACAACCAGCGTATAATAATAATCAAAATCATTATAACAATACTAATCAAAACTTTGGACAAGCTAATTCAGCTATGCAAGATTTTATTAATGATAGTTCATCATTCTCTGATTTTGGGGAAAACTTCCCAAGTAATCTAGATGATGACTTCATGCAGGATGTAGTAAATCCGTTTAAAGAAGACTAAAATTACATAGGAGGACATGCACAATGGCAGTAACTAACAATCGTCGTAACAACATGCGTCGTCGTAAAAAAGTATGTTATTTCACTAAAAATAACGTAGAATTTATCGACTACAAAGATGTAGAATTACTTAAAAAATTCATTTCTGAACGTGGAAAAATCTTACCACGTCGTGTAACAGGTACTTCAGCTAAGTACCAAAGAATGTTAACTACAGCAATTAAAAGAGCTAGACACATGGCACTTTTACCATACGTAGTAGACGAAAAATAAGAATAAAAGTGAAAAAGATGAGCTTAGGCTTGTCTTTTTTTTGTGCTTTGATATAATAAGAGAGAAATATAGTAAGAAATATCGCTTATGACAGGGGGAAAAGTGATGGAATTAAAGAGATTAGACCTGTCTCTTATACACATCTCCGAGCCCACGAGACATCTCAGGATCTCG
>CAMYEU010000227.1 GCA_947254465.1 uncultured Gemella sp.
ACACTGCATATCGTCGGCAGCGTCAGATGTGTATAAGAGACAGGCACTATTCTGTACGGTAAATTCATTTCTTTTTCTTGAGCTTTCAATTCAGCTAACTCTTCTTCATCAATTTCTTCACCTTTACGCTTAGCTTTTTCTATATCTATTATTTTAGTTAGCACACGCATTGATACTGCTCCTATATCAAAAATTGGTTGGAATACAGATGAAATTTTAGGTCTTGTCATATTTATTAGTTTTGTATTTTCTAATGATATGATTTGTAAGTCTGCTGGTATACTCATTCCTAAATCTAGTGCCTGTTGCATTGTCGCTAATGCCACTTCATCAAACATTGTAATTACTACTTCTGATTCAATATTACTTAATGCTTTATATAATTTACTGCTTTCTTTATATGTTCTATAGCCATCTATTATGTTTTGTGGTTTGAATTCTACTTTTTCAGAGGCTAATGCTTCTTTGTATCCTTTAATTAATCTTTGAGTTTTTTGACTCTCATATTTATCTATTACTAATGAAATATTTTTAGAACCTCTAGATAAGAATTCTTTTGTTACATCGTATGCTGCTTTTTCATAATCAATGTTTACAGAATAAAATTCTGAATCTGTTCCAAGATTTCCAGCTAATACTACCGGAATTTGGATATCTTGTAAATAATTTTTAGAACTATCTGATAATGAATGACCTAAATAAATAATTCCATCTACTTGTTTACTTACAAATGAAGCAAATATATTTTTTTCAATTTCTTGATCATCACATGAATTAGCCAAGATTATGTTGTATTTATACATATTAGCTACTGATTCAATTCCACTTACGATTTCTGCAGAAGATAAGTCTGCTATATCTGGTAATACTATACCTATTGTTGTTGTTTTTTTACTAGCAAGTCCTCTGGCAACAGCGTTAGGTGTATATCTTAATTTTTTTATAACCTCTTGGACACGTAGTCTTGTATCTTCTTTTACATTAGGATTATTATTAACAACCCTTGATACTGTGGCCATCGATACTTTTGCTTCTTTTGCTACGTCATATATCGTTATTGTCATAGTCTTTCTCCTCTACTTTTTTATTTTAAATTTTTTATTGATAACTTTTAAAACCTTTTCATCCCAATATATTGTACCAAATTTTTTACTATAAGTCTAGTATTTGAAAATAAAATTATTTATATTTTTTTCTTTTCAAAAAACGTTTACTTATCTTTAGATATAGTATTTCTTTTTTATGTTATTTTAAAAAAAGAAGAATTAAATTCCCTCTTAAATTTAAGGATTGAATCTAATTCTTCTATAATATTTTTATTACCTATATTATGCTTCTAAAGCTGCGTATGCTTTTTCTAAAGTTTCTTTTAGAACTTTAGCTGAATGTTGCATTTTAGCTGTTTCTTCTTCAGTTAAGTCTAATTCTACTACTTCACGAACACCTTCGCGTCCAACGATAGCTGGAGTTCCGATATATAATCCATCGATTCCATAGTGTCCATCACAGTATCCACTTACTGCAAGCTCAACGTTTTCGTCACGTAAGATAGCTTTAACGATTGTGAATAAAGCAAGACCGATTGCATAGTAAGTAGCTCGTTTACGGTTAATTACTTCATATGCAGCACGCATAACTTTTTCTTCTACATCAGCGAAATCTTCTTTAGTGTATTTAGAAGTTTCTAAGAATTTATCGAATTGTTTTCCATAAACATTTACATTACTCCATGCAGCAAGTTGAGTATCTCCATGTTCTCCAATGATATATCCACGAACACTGCTTGGTGCTAATCCTAATTTATCTCCTAAGATGTAACGGAATCTTGAAGAGTCAAGAGTAGTTCCTGATCCAACGATTTTGTTTCTTGGGAATCCAGTGAATTTTTGTAAAGCGTTAGTTAATACGTCTACTGGGTTAGATGCAATAACGATAACTCCATCAAATCCAGAAGCTACGATTTGCTCAGACATATCTTTAACAACTTTCATGTTTTTGTCAACTAGGTCAAGACGAGTTTCACCTGGTTTTTGTGGAAGACCTCCCGCAATTACGATAACGTCTGCATCAGCACATTGTTCGTATCCACCTGAAGTTACTTTAATAGGTGGTACTAAAGCTCCACCGTGGTTAAGGTCCATTGCTTCACCTTCTGCTTTTTCAGCGAAGAAGTCGATTAATCCTAGTTCTTCACAAAGTCCGCTTGAATATAATTGATAAGCAAAGCTCATCCCTACCATTCCTGCTCCTATTAATACAACTTTTCTGTTTTTCGCTTTCATAAGAAAACCTCCATATAATTTATATATTTTTAGATATTTTTAAAGTAATTATTTTTTACTATTTTATTTTTATGAGATAGAACACTACTAAAATCCCTATTAAAGTATAAATATCTCATTTCCCTTAGAATTATATCATAGTATTGTAAAAAAAGAAAGTGTTTTTATTCCTTTAAATTATACTATCTTGTTATTAATCTAAAGAAATTTCCATATATTTTTTCCAATTTATTAAGTATTATTTCAATATTTTATAAAACGTTTTCTTTTTATAGTCTTTAATTTTGCTTATACTTATATCTGTCTCTTATACACATCTCCGAGCCCACGAGACATCTCAGGATCTC
>CAMYEU010000228.1 GCA_947254465.1 uncultured Gemella sp.
ACACACTGCATATCGTCGGCAGCGTCAGATGTGTATAAGAGACAGGTATATGTAGAAGCTTTATCATTGAATGTCCCTTTTGTTTCAACTGATGTTGGAGGAGCAGAAGAACTTTCACAAGATGGAAAATTTGGGAAAATAATTTATAATGATGAACAAGCAGTAGAAGAAATAATAGGGTATGTAGAAAAAATTCAAGAGTGTGATAAAGAGATTGTAGAATTTCTGGAAAAATTATCTTTAGATAAACAGATTCAAGAGTTTAAAAAATTACTTGTTATGGAGGAAAGGATAAAAGTATAGAATGTTGTCTAATATAGCCCAAAAATTATTGTTTATCTTTTTTTATTGTAAATAGTTATATTATGTTTGTATTGTTTTATAAAAATATAATAGGATATTTTTATAAAACAAAAGTAGCGGAAAAAATGGTGAACTGTTATTCATAGGAGTTGTATTTTTACTACTCCTATTCTGTATTTTGAAAAAATTCGTAAAAAATAATGAGATAAACCATAATAAACTACTGATAATTTTATCTGTTCTTTTTTTCTGTTATAATTTAATAAAAGGAAATTCTATTCTTTTATTGTTGGATTTGATACCTATATAGCTGTCTCAAATGCAATCAATATAGTAGAAACAGGAGAGTGGATAAGCAAAGATATATTTTATTTTGAAAGTTATCCTAATACAGTATTTTTAGTTTTATTTTTGACTATTATAGGTAAAGTCTCGTATATATTTTTAGGATATTTTTCTCCAATGCTAGTAATTACAATAATATCTTTCTGTACAGTTCTTGCAGGTGTTTTATTATTTTTGGTGATATATATGCTATTTTCGGATATAAAATTGTCTTGGATAGGATATACTTTGTATACAATTATTGTAATTTTTTCACCTTGGCAAGCTGTTATTTATTCAGACTCATTGGGGATTATAGTACCTATATTAATTATATATGTATATGCTAGTAAAAGAAGAGAGAAAATTACTTGATGGTATTGGGATTCCTTATAATTATTGGATATAGTCTAAAACCGCATACAATTATTATAGGTATAGGGATATTTATATATGAATTGATAGTTTTAATTGGAAAAAAGCGACTTAACTATACTAAAATAATAAAGTTACTATTTGGTGCGATATTATCAGTAGTAATAATAAATGCTTTATCTTATGATATGAAAAAACAGTTGAATTCAGAAAAAAGAGTAGGATATTTACATTATATAAAATTAGGATTAAATATAGAATCTATGGGGCTATATAGTGATAAAGATTATTCAGATAGTATAAAACAAGATAATAATCTTAATAGAGATTCATTTAATAAGAAAATTATAAAAGATAAGATAAATATGATGAGTAAAACGGATTTTAATAATCATTTTACGCATAAGACCCTTATTAATTTTAATGATGGTACATTTGGATGGCTATGAATAATCAGACTTCGATAGAAAAAAAACAGAATATGATTTCAAATATTTTTCATAAATTTTATGGTCATAATACAGAATATAGTTATTATTTTTATTATGTATCACAGATAGTGTGGATTCTAATCTTAACTTTAGGATTTATTTCTATATTTTCAAAGCATAGGTATCGGGTATTATTCTATGTATCTTATATCGGGATATTTTTATTTGTTAGTATATTTGAATCTTTGTCTAGGTATTTATTTGTAAATGTTCCGATATTCATTATAGTTTCAATATATGGAATTGACAGTATAGATAAATTAATTAGGCTGTGTAAGAGGAAATTAAAAATATTGTAAAAATATTGTAATATTATTATGGTAAGATTAGTTTTAGTAGAGTAGAAAATATTAATAAAAAGGATTTGAATATGGTAATATTATGAGAGTGAATAAATTTAAAATAGGATTCGGAATTTTAACGGTGCTAGCTACACCGATAGCGGTAAATGAATTATTAAGTAGTGAAGTAAATGCAGAGTATAGAGGATCTATATTCTATAATAATAACAAACCAGCAGACTGGTGGTATAGTGATGGGAAAGATTGGTATTTTTTCAAAAATGGCAAGAAGTTAACAGGATATGGAAAAGATAATACCGGAACACACTATTTTTATAATGGGAAATATGCGAACTGGTGGTACAATGACGGACAAGCGTGGTATTTTTTTCAAAACGGTAAGAAGCTAACAGGATATGGAAAAGATGGCGCGGGAACACATTATTTTGTAAATGGAAAATATGCGAATGGAAAAATAGGGAATAAAGATTATAAAGATGGGAAAGAAGTTTCTGTAGAGAACAAAGTACCAATAAGAGGTTATGCGAATGGAGTATACTATGTAGATAGTAAACCAGCGAATTGGTGGTATAATGATGGTCAAGAATGGTATTTTTTCCAAAATGGAAGAAAATTAACAGGTTATGGGAAAGATAATAAGGGAACGCATTATTTTGTAAATGGTAAGTATGCAAATTGGTGGTATAGTGAAGGCCAAGATTGGTATTTCTTCCAAAATGGGAAAAAATTAACAGGATATGGAAAAGATAATAAGGGAACACATTATTTTGTAAATGGCAAGTATGCAAATTGGTGGTATAGTGAAGGCCAAGATTGGTATTTCTTCCAAAATG
>CAMYEU010000229.1 GCA_947254465.1 uncultured Gemella sp.
ACACACTGCATATCGTCGGCAGCGTCAGATGTGTATAAGAGACAGGTTTAGAGTTAGGAAGTAAGATATCAGCAAGATAATGAAATGTTAATTGATGTTGTAGTGAGTGAAGCTGGAGCTATTGAATCAAATGATGTAGTTTATGCAAATGATAAAAAATTCGTTGAACATATAATGCAACAAAGTACACTTCAAACTAGAAATGAATGTGAAGTTGCGATGGCTATTTTATGTGGATCTAGCGGAGGAGCTGTATGTTATGCGATATATTGAATAGAAGCAATTTTATCTAGAATTGGTGGATTAGGTTGTGCAGTTGCTATGGATTGATAGGATCATTGGGTTGCTATCGTGCAACATTTAAAACTTATTGGTAAGTTGGTATGAGTAAAAAATAAATGGAAAAGCTTTTATAAAGTGTGGTGACTCAATAAAAAGTAAGTGCTATCTTTATGTCTAATTTTAGGATATGGTAATATAAACATTTTAAATTTAATATTTATGTCGAGAAACAAAACTAAAGACGGTGAGATGATATCTTCATCGTCTTTTTTAATACAAGAATGGAGATAAGTATGAAAAAATTAGAACAAATAAGACAAGAGTCAAAAGAAAATAAAGATAAAATAGAAGACACAGTAGAAAGATTAAGGCAACTAAAAAAAACAAGAAAAAAACGAAAAAGGACAAGAGAGGTAGAGGAGGGCGAAAAGCTCTCCTTATTTAGTACAAGGAGGAAATTGGGCAATATAGCTGGCAAAGTAGAAAATCTTGAAAGAGAAAATGCAAATGGAGAAAAGTTCAAGGTAAGCAACTTTTCAATTGTTTCAAAAGATGACGATGGGAATAAAATTTATACCAATTGTTCAGCATATGGAGATAAGACAAAAGATATAGAGAACCTAAAACAAGGAGATTTTGTTAAAATATTTGGTCAAGTAAAAACAAGCATTGACAACAATGGGAAGGAACATAAGAATGTTCGTATTTTGTCTTCTAAGCCCTTAAAAACAAAAGAACAAGTAAAGAGTCAAGACAAGGATAAAAAGTCCATATTAAAGCAAATAAAAAGCTTTAAGACAGATGACAAAACTAAGTCAACTAAGAAAGACCATAGCAAAGGTGCAGAGAGATAAATATCGGCAGTCTTCGGACTGCTTTTATTTTTTTTGCTATATTTAAACAGATTGTATAATGACGTCATAAGTAGACTTAGGAAAATGTTGAAGATATTATTTTGTTAGTTCATGATTAGGATATCTGGATATATTTAAATCAAGAGATCTTGATGTTATATAACATATAATGTCATAAGTAGATGGTTATATAGAGGCATCAATAGTCAAAATAAGAATACTTAGAAAAATACAATTAAGCTATTGACGTCTAATACTATACGGCATATAATATAGACAAGGATACTATATGACATATAGCATAATAAGTTTAAAAGTGAGGTGATTTGGATTGTTTGAAATAGATACTCGAGTTTTAGAGCTATGTGTTTTAATAGCAATCGATAAAGAAGATACCTATGGGTACAAGTTGACCCAAGAGTTATCAGATGAATTTAATATTTCAGAATCCACCGTTTATCCAGTATTAAGAAGGTTGCAAAAATCCAATTATCTTGCAACATATAATAAATCCATAAATGGAAGAAATAGGCGATATTACACTTTAACGGATGATGGAAAAAAAGAATTGGAGAAGCAATTAGAAAGCTGGTCAAAGTATAAAAATACAGTAGATGATTTTATTATGAAAAGTAAGGAGGGTAGAGATGATTAGGAAATCTTTTTTACAAACTTTGGATAAAAAATTAAAGAAATTTGATAACAAAGAAAGAGAAGAGGCAATTCTATTTTATTCAGAGTTATTTGATGAAATGAATTTAGCGGATGAAGATCAAATACCAAATCAATATGATGTAAATAAAATTGCTAGGGATTTAAATTTATCTATGAAAATAGATAACTGGGAAGATGAAAACAGTTCGATTAAGAAAATTTTTAAAGGGATACCAATAATTACCTTAAGTATTTTATCACTACCAACAATTTTGGTAGGATTAATAGTATTCTTGGCTTTGTTATTTACAGCTATTTTTTTAATAGCTGCTACTTATTTCACGGTAATCTTATTGGTTATTGGAACAGTAAAAAATTTCTTTTTAGGTGGATTTTCGATAGCAAGTTTATGTTTGCTACTGGGAGTAATAATTTTAGTTATTTCGGCAACAGGGATATTGATTGAAATAATTAACCTAATTGGGAAATTAATAATAAAAAGAATCAAGGAAAGAAACATCAATAGTTAGAAAGGGGTTTTAGTATGAAAAAGAAATTATGGATTACCTTGGCATTAGGTATGGTTTTAACTCTTGTCGGATGCAATATGGGAGGAAAGCTGAACCTAAAATTATCTGAAGATGAATATTATATTGACAAAAATGGGTTAGATCCTGTAGTGGCATCTAGTTATACAGGAACAGAAACATTTGAAAAAATCAAAGAATTACAAATTGATACAAATATTACAAATATAGAGTTAATATCCAATACAAGTGAAAATTACAATGTAGAGATTGAAAATTTAAAATCAGACTATGTGAGTCCTATAG
>CAMYEU010000230.1 GCA_947254465.1 uncultured Gemella sp.
AATCTACCTTTATGTCATGCAAAAAGGGAAACATAAGATTGAACAAGCTATGATAGATTTGGCTGAAATGATTTCTTGATGATTATAAATATTTGATATTTAGTTTGAGATATAAGAAAAAACCTTTGAAAGATTGATTTCATAGGCTTTAAATATCATTTGCGATTTCTATAAATGAGTATTCCAATAGACAAAGAGATAGTAATCAAAGCACTTATCGATAATATTTTTATATTATTAGTAAAAATATCTACAACTTGAAGAACAGAGACCAAACTAACGATGAAAAGCATAATTTCCATAATCCTATCCTTTTGTAACTCATTAAATTGATTTCGCTCCTTTAACAAATTGAATTCTTCTTGCTTAATTTTTTCTATATATTCATCATGCTTAAAGTAAGAATTCTTTTGTAAATGAGTAAATAAGTCAAAAATAGCTCGATGATTGATTCGATAGATAAAAAGAGAACTAAATCAATAAGGTCGATTTCGCTTAGTCCTTGAGCTGCAGCTTCTTCAATTCTTTTCTTATCCTCTAGTGAAAATCTTGTTGGCTCTAATTGAATAGTGTGCCTTTCTTGAATTGGTCTTGTTGCATAAGGGTTGGAACCCAACTGATAATTTCATCAAAAGTTCTTTCCTCAGTCCTTTCTATATCATTGGATTGATAAATATTAATGCCTAGATTTGCCAACTCTTCTTTAGAATATTTTTGATATAACTCTGTGATATCCTTACCTTGACTGAGTAATTTCATATAGTCCTCAGATATCTGTTTGAATTTCACTCCATCTATTTGTTGACCACCAGTCATACTAAACGAAGAGGTTGTTCTTCCTTTTTGAGAAATAACTAACGGGACGGATGTAAGGTAAGATTTTGGACTATTCTCTTTATACATTCTTTCTAATATATCATTTACCATAAATCCGATATTAAATAAGGGATTTTCTTTGAGTTTTTTTATTAGATTAGGGATAATTTCTGTCGAAACATTATCATACCACCATTTATTGATGAGAGGGTCAATGTTTTCTTGCCTAAATGTTGAGGGTATGTCATTTTCGCCTAATTCAAATAGGATACCACAGACATTAACTTCAAATGATTTAATTAAATTATCCCCTAACATCAACTAAAGAATATCAAATATTTCTTCAAAATCAATGACAGTCAATTCATTGATGGTACGGGTTCTAAAACTTCTAGCGGGGTTATAACTTTTTCCACCGACCATACGTTAATGTCATCTTTCTTGTGAAAAGTATCCATTTCAGTTTCAGTAGAAATCATAAATCTTTTTCTTTGAATATTGAAATTTGCAAATGTCTTGGCAATACTTAGACAACTTGATTGGATTGAAATTAAATCATCACTCATGAAAGAATATAGTTTTTCATCTACAGCCTCTAAATCTCTATATAAAATAGAACTGAAAAAATAATGAAACAGATTCTCAATAAACTCATCTAACTCTCCAAAAACGATATACGTATAGCTCGAAGCGGTTAGAGCATTTAAATAAACTAACATCGAACTCGTAATTGGTCGCTTACCACTTTCAACTTGACTAACTTGACCTGCATTGCCTAGTTCGCTTTGTGTAATATTGTATTTTTTCTTAAATTTTTGATACGAGTAGGTATTTCTTGTGAATAATTTTCTTCAAAAAATTTCATATATAATCCCCCTATAATCATGGAAAAGTAGAAAGTAGTAAAAATAGTTGTTATCCTAGTTGATTAAAAAAATCTCTGATTTCCTCATCTTTTATAAAATAATATATAATTTTCCCCTCTCTTCTAGTGTCCAAGATGTTTTGATTGGCTAGTTTACGAAGATGGTGGGAGGCAGATGCCATACTGAGATTTAATAAACAGGCTATATCGCAGACACAGAGTTCTTCGACGGCAAGGAGATAAAAGATGATATTTATCTGTTTATTATCGGTAAATTTTGATAAAATGCGAAGTGATTTTTGGACTTTTTCCTTTTCAAGGTAGTTCGTTGCGGTTGTAACATTTTGTTGATTTATAACATCCACTTGACAGATACTATCTTTATTCATAATTTTTTCTCCTAGCCTAACACAGCCCATAGCATGTCAAAGCTGTTGTTTTCAATCAGGATATACATCCCCAATCCTAAATAGACAACGGCAATAAACCATCTGCTATATTTTTCCAAAGTTTCTCCAACAGAAGGGACTTGTGCTAATTTTTGGGCAGAAAAAACCAAGAGATAAATCATGACTAGAAAAGTAAGTAAAGTCACTATCAAATTCGCTAAATTTAAGGTGGTAAAATATGGGACAAAGACACCAATATTGTCAGCGCCACAACTTGCAAAAGTAATCATAGCGACTAGAAAAATCAGGTTTTTATTGTCTTTTCGCAAACCATCTTTTGCAATAGCTTCTCCATCAGAATCTCCTAAAAGCAAAACTTTGAGGCCTAGGAAAATTGGAATCAAACCGAGAAAACCTAAAATCTCTTTACTAGGAATATAATTTAAGACAAATGCAAAAAGCAAACTTAGGAATATTAGACTAACAGAGCCTAGAAATTGCCCTAAATCTGTCTCTTATACACATCTGACGCTGCCGACGATATGCAGTGT
>CAMYEU010000231.1 GCA_947254465.1 uncultured Gemella sp.
ACTTTTGGTTAATAGTTGTGTTTTCATATCTTCTTTCATCGTATCATTCTCCTTTACCTATATTTATTTCACAAACTCATATACTTTTCCGTTACACCTATCTATAAATTCATAATCGTGTGTGATTATGATAATTATCTTTCCTTGTTCGGTCATTTTATTAAGAAATCCAATCAAAATATCCATCTGCCTTTTACATAATCCGCTTGTCGGTTCATCGAAAATTATGATGGGCTTCCTGCTCAGCATTGACATAGCAAGTAATAATCGTTGCTTTTCACCTCCCGATAATGAGTTTGGGTGCATTTCTTTTTTATCAAATAAGTTTACTGTTCTCAAAATTTCATTTTTTAATTCATTCTCCTTAGTAATAGTTGAAATTTCTTGCCATACAGATTCTGTAAAAAGTTGATAATTAACATCTTGCATAATCGCAAAAATATTTTCACATCGTTTTTTTACTTTTACTCCGTTATAAAACACCTCTCCTGTTCCTCTTGTCAGCCCCATCAGCAAATTGATAAAAGTGCTTTTCCCAACACCATTTTGACCAATGATGAAATTGATACCGGATTCAAAGGCAATACTGAAGTCAAAGATTTCCTTTCTTTCATATTTTTTTTCGAAATTCAAACAAGACAATGCTTTACAATCAAGATCTGAAGAATTTTTCTTTAACACTTCTACTTGCTTATATTTCCTGCTTAAAAAATTGTTTTTAGAAATCGCATTAAAACTCCTTAGATTGTGTTTTTCAGAAACCTGTTCAAAGAAATCATCACAAAACTGCTCTTTTGTGTATTCTTTATAAGTTCCATTTTCTATCACACACAATTTATCAAGCATATCTTTCAGATAAAACAATCTATGCTCCACAATGATGATAATTTTCTTTCTTTTTTTCAGTTCCATAATGGCATTCTGTAAATGCTCTATTGCAACCTGATCTAAGGAAGATGAGGGTTCATCCAACAAGATAATTTCATTTTCAGAAATCCCACAAGCTGTTACTGCAATCAACTGCTTTTCGCCTCCAGATAGTTCAAAGATATTCCTATCTAATAATTCCTTTGTACCTAAAACCGCTGAATAATACTGAATTTTATCTAAAATCAAATCTTTGTCTATGTTTCTATTTTCCAACTGAAAAGCCAGTTCATCGGTTGAATTGATACAATAAAATTGTGTTTTAGGATTTTGAAACACTGTAGATATAAATTTAGATCGTTCCAATATTGTCAAGCCAAACAATGATTTTCCGTTAAATACAATATCTCCTTCTAATTCTGCATTATTGTATTCCGGAATGATTCCATTGATAACTTTTAGCAAGCTACTTTTTCCTGTTCCTGAATGTCCTGTAATGACGGTTACTTCACCGGGTTTGAAAATCATATTTATATTTTTCAATATGCTTTCACCGTCAAAACCCACTGTTAAATTTTGTAATTCAAGCATATTTTCCCCTTATATATAGATAGATTATCCATGCCATTATTAAGAAAAACATAAAGTCAACAAGTCCCATATATGTTTCACTAATACTTGTTCTCTTTTGATTTACAGCCAACCCTTTCGTCATAGCTGATACCGTCAAATCATCTGCTGCCTTTGATAAGCACATCAATAATGGCACTAATCTATATTCAAATAATAAAATTGGACTCTTTATTAACCTTTTAAGCGTCAATCCTCTCAAACGCATAGCTTTTTTTATATTACTATAATCAATCCTTGCAGCATAAAAGAAACGTACCATTACCGTCAAGGGAATGGCTATTTCATCTGGACATTTCATTTTTTTTAATGAGTAAATGCTTTCTCCAACATTTGATGTAAGTATGGTATATCTCCCCATCAAAAATGCGGGGAGAATTTTTTTAATAACCATCACTATTATCAATAAAATTGCAACCACAGGATTGTAATTAAGCCCTATCAGAAATTTATCAGCAGCATAAACAAACAAAAGAGTAGCCACTCCAATAATAGCTACTCTTATATATTTTGCGTTAATTAAAAGTATTATCGGAATTGTGGATATTAAAATGGCTTGCACGAAATACTTTGTTTGAATATTGCCTAATACCATCACATATGAAAGAACTATCGTCATAAAAAGTTTTGTACGAAAATCAAGTTTGATTATCATCCTAACTCTCCATGAAATCTTATTTCTCCATACCGGCTTTTTTGAAGTGTTTTTTTAGAAATGCCATTCCAATGCTGCAACCTATATATGCACCGATAATTCCTACTATTGCCATTACAACAATAATCCAATTCGGCATAACACTAAGCATCTTATCAATGAACTCTTGCTTGTATCCTTTTTCTAACAATTGCTTAATATATTCATTTCTCGATATAAAAATTGGAAGCCAATTTCCTAACGTGCAAAGAGGCGCAATTGAAAATGCTAATCTTGCTTTCTTTACATTGGTATATTCTCCTGATTTCAAAATTATTTCAGCAATAATACCGGCAATAACAGCAGTTAATAATGCCCAAGGTCCATGTCCCATAGCAACATATACCCTGTCTCTTATACACATCTGACGCTGCCGACGATATGCAGTGTG
>CAMYEU010000232.1 GCA_947254465.1 uncultured Gemella sp.
AAATCATAGCTACAAAAATAATGGTAGGTAGAAGTGTAACTGACATTATTTCAGGGAGACCATGAGCAAGATATACTTCCACTTGTTCTACATCATGTTGGACAATGTTGGTAAGCTCTCCTGTATTATGTTCTTTAAAAAATCCTAAACTTAGTTTTTTTAGATGATCAATAATATCTAACCTAAGTTCTGTTAATTTTTCGTATGCTTTCTCATGAGCAACCTTTGTTGCAAAATAGTAAAACACGCCTTTTAACACAAATGATATAAAGATTCCAATGAATACATACTTTAAATTATCTTCGTTAATATTGTTTGTGATTAAAGAACTAATCAAATATACAAGTAAGATTTGTGGTATCAAATCAAATACTATTTTTAAAGCAAGAAGTGAATTGGATAAGCCGTTTTTCCCAATCACTTTTTTTCTTAATTCTTTTTCCGGCATGAACAACTCTCCTTTCAAAATTGAATAATATTGAATTTTAATTCAGTATTAAGGTTTAAAGTAAGACTTTGCTGATTACGCAAAGTCTATTTTTTAGTGCTGATTATAGGGATTCCACTCCCTTGTAATAACACCTTGCAATAAGTTTTAGCATATCTTTCGCCCACTTTTCGCTTTGATAATGCCTTGCTATTTCAAGAAGTCCCTCTGTAAAGTTACTGGCTAAAATATGGGCAAGCATTGGATCATATTCCTGTTTCGATTGTCTTTTTAAACTTACTTCAATATGAACCTGCATTTGTGATATGAGTTTTTGTTTTGCTTCTGTATGCTTTGTACCTGAGCTTTTATCCATTAAAATAATTAACTTCTTACGCTCTTTTAAAAGTTCATGAATATAATTTTCTCCAACCTCATCAAACCTTTCAGAAGCAGAACCTTTTTCCAAAGATTCTTCCTCATTAAAAGCTGACTCGAAGTTTATATAAACAGAACTTACTACTGCATCAAACAAAACTTCCTTATTTTTGAAATAGGTATAAATGAGTGCCACAGGAATATCTGCTTCTTTTGCAATTTCTGTTAATTTGGCACCTCTATAATCCTTTTTATAAAATACTTTTTCTGCTGCTTCGAGTATTCTATTTCTAACTTCTTCTTTTAATACTTGTGCCATAGCACACCTCTTTCTATTCCAATACTGAATATATATTTAATAATAAATCAAAATTCAATATTTGTCAAGTTACATGTGGAAATTATGGCGTCCTTATGGTATAATATAGTTATAAATTCAAAACTTGCTTAATGCTTGCTATCTAATTCATTCTTATGTAGCAAGCACAGTAAGTGTCCGTACACTTACGAAAAAATTAATGAAGCAGTCCTTTGGGATCTGCTTCTTTTTTTATCAATTTTTAACTTGTTAGGGTGTACCCTAAGGCCCCGAAATTCATTCAAAGGATTTAATCAATCCTTATTCTCTCAATATTTATTTCTATTCCAGATTTAAAGGTTATTTCAAACATATCATCGTATATTTTTATCTGCTTGATGTATTTTCTCACAAGTTCTTCATCATATTCTGTTATCTCTCTGCTCTGACTTTTGAGAAACTCTTTCATATCCTTGATGCGTCTTTTGGCATCTTCATCAAGAGCCTTTTGAACAAGCATCTTATGTTTTTCACCCTTTAGGGTATCAACTTCATTAGCAATGTCAGTATAGTCTTTCTTAGCTCTTACCTGTGCAAGGAGTTCCTTTTGTTTTACCGCAATTACTCTATTGATGGCTTCTATTTCTTCATCGTTACTTCCAGCAACTACTTTCTCAATATTCTTTATTAGAATTTTTTCAGTATCATCAGAAGTTTTCAAAACCTCATTCATGGCTTTTACAACTGCTTCTTGCAGTTCTTCCTCTCGTACAGTTGGTGCATCACAGCTTTTTGGCCCATGCTCAACCCTTGTGCAGCAACGCCATACCACCAAACGCTCTCCACGATTATTCCAAGCGACTCGCCTGTAAATATCACCGCACTTCGAGCAAATACAAAGACTAGAAAGCGCATATTTACTTGAATAGACTCGCTTTTTCTTTTTCCCTTCTCCACTAAACATATTAGCGCGCCTTAGCATTTCTTCCTGCACCTGTATGAATATATCTCTTGGAATAATGGCTTCATGGTTATCTTTTACATAATATTGAGGCTCTGTTCCATCATTCTTAATACGAACTTTATTGATAAAATCTGTTGTAATTGTCTTTTGCAGTAGTGCATCACCAATGTACTTTTCATTCTCCAGAATTCCTTTTATGTTAGAAACATGCCACTTAAGATGTCCTGCTCCATTTTTTATTTTATCCCTCTGGAGTCCTGTCGCAATTTCTCTTAGACTTGATCCAGCTAGATACTCACGATAGATTCTTTTTACAACCTTAGCCTCATCCTCATCGATAATCAGATTGCCATCTGCATCTTTGGTATAGCCTAAAAACCAGTTTGTGTTAATCTGTACTTTCCCCTCTTGATATCTAAACTGTAGACCCTGTCTCTTATACACATCTCCGAGCCCACGAGACATCTCAGGATCTCG
>CAMYEU010000233.1 GCA_947254465.1 uncultured Gemella sp.
ACGAGATCCTGAGATGTCTCGTGGGCTCGGAGATGTGTATAAGAGACAGGGTAATAACAGTCGAAGATCCAGTAGAAAAAAAGATTCCTAGCTTGATTCAAATGCAAGTAAATGAAAAGGCAGGAATTACTTATGATAATGCACTTAAATCAATTTTACGTTGTGATCCAGATGCGATGGTAATTGGTGAAATACGCGATTATAAAACAGCAAGTCAAGTAATTACATCATCGTTTTCAGGACATTTAGTATTAAGTACAATTCATGCTGAAGATTCTATTGGAGTAATAAATCGATTAAGGGACTTAAACCTATCATTGGAAGATATCAAACAAACCATAATTTGCATAATTTCGCAAAAATTGGTAAATTTAACAAATGGAAAAAGGGGATTAGTAACTGAAATATTGAGAAAAGAAAATATCCACGAATATATAGATAACGATAAAATACACAATTATTCTTTAGAAAAAAAATTTGAATTAGCATATGAGAAAGGATTAATTTCTGCTGATGAAAAAGAAAAATGGGGATATTAAAAAAATTCTAGATAAAGAGAATAAAATATATTTTATAAAGCGTCTATATGAATTAATTAATCATGGATATATGTTGGAAGATTCATTAGAATTTCTTTTAATACAATATGATGTTACTGATGACGAAATTAAAAAGATAAAAGAAAAACTCTCTAACGGAAATAAATTATCCGATATATTGGCATATCTTGGTTATTCACAATTAATTATAAGCAAAATTAAATTTGCAGAAGATTACGGTAGGATAGAAGATATGTTGCTCGAAGTAGAAACATATCTTACGATACAAAAAATACAACAAGAAAAGGTAATTAAAACTTTAAGATATCCGCTATTTTTAACACTTACACTAATATGTCTCATTATGGTGTTTAATGCGCTAGTAATTCCACAATTTGAGAACATCTATACTTCATCTAATATTAAGATGGATCTCCAAACTATTATATTAATCAAATCACTATACTATATTCCAAAATTCATTTCTATTATTATTTTACTAACTATTTTATTTTTAAGTTACATTTTTTTTACAATTAAATATAAACAAAATCTATTTTTAAAATCACTTTTATATATTCCTAAAATTAGGAACTATTCAAAATTATATTTTTCTTACAGATTTTCTATGGAATTAAGTTTATTTTTAATGAGTGGATTTTCACTGAAAACAGCCCTAGAAGTAATTGTTGAGGAAAACTATGATTATTACTTAACAGAATTTTCTACGGAAATATTACAAGAGTTAGATAGAGGTATAAGTTTCGAAGATGCAATAGGGAAAATTAAATATTTTGACAAATCGATTAGAAAATTTGTAAGTCATGGGAAGAATAATGGTTTGATAGACAAAGAATTGAAATTATTTAGTGAATTGATGTTAGACACATTTTTAACATCATTAGATAGAAATTTGAAAAAATTGCAACCTATTTTATTCGGTATTTTAGCTATAGTAATAGTTGGATTGTATATGGTAATATTACTTCCAATTTTCAATATGGCTAGTTCGCTGAAATAAGGAGGAACATATGGAAAATATTATGAAAAAGTTTAAAAACAAAGACGGCTTCACTTTAATAGAGATGTTAATAGTTCTCTTTATAATCGCAATACTATTAATTCTTATAATTCCTAATATTACTAAGAATATAGACACTGCGAAAGATAAAAGTTCAGAAGCTTACGAAAAAACAGTACAGTCTCAAGTTACAGCTTATGAAATTAATGAAAAAGATAAAGATGTTACATTTGAAAAACTAGTTGAAAAACATTATTTAGATGGTCCAGCAGATAAAGCTAGTACAGCACCTAATGGTAAGAAAATAGTAATAGCAAATGGTAAAGCAACGCTTGAAAAATAGACGAGGATTCTCTTTGATTGAGCTAATAGCTGTGTTAATGATAATTAGTATTATAGTAATAATCCTATCAAAAATCTCCATAAATACTTATGATAAATATCAAGAGAGATTAGCTGTTAACGAGCTAGTGTCAGAAATTTATACTATTCAAACTAAGAGTCTAGGTAAAGATAGATCCTATATTTGCTTTTTTTCAAGTGACAATGAATATGCTGTTTTATATGATGGACAGAAACATTGGAAAAAAATACGTAAAAATGGACAGGCAAAGATTGGAGCAGCCTCTGTAAAATTCGAATATTGGAGAGGATATCTAACATCTAAGGCGAATACGGTTAATGTGCAATTTGATAATAGTGCATATAAGATTATTATTCACCTTGATACTGGATATGTAACACTAGATGAAATACAATAAAAAAGCTTTCACTTTTGTGGAATTGATAGGGGCTCTATTTATCTGCTCTCTATTATTCGTATTTTTAATTCCAAATATGGTCAGACAATATTCTAATCTATATAGGATTGAAAAAGAGTTAGAAATGAGGGAAATATCTGTCTCTTATACACATCTGACGCTGCCGACGATATGCAGTGTG